>CBHYLO010000445.1:0-4368 GCA_966128675.1 uncultured bacterium
GCAGCATCCGGCTCATCCGGAGCATCCGTAGCCCCCGGTTCGCCGACGCATGCACGGCACCGCGGACCCGAACGACCGACGGCATCTGCAAGGAAGAAGTCCGAGAACGGCGGATAACGGCGGATGGCTCCGCGTGGCGGCGAGGACCCTCGCGCTCCACCGGAGCCATCCGCACTTATCAGAGCTTCTTCAGATCTCTTCCTTGCTGCCGTTGCCGTTCGGGTCCGGCGCGAGGACGCGTCGCACGCCGCACGCAGCACGTGGCGTCACCACGTCACGGCAGCGGCTTCTGCCCGACGACGATCGACGGCGTGGCGTTGGTCGCGGTGGCCGCGGTGGTCGTGCCGTTGCCGAGCTGCCCGACGTCGTTGCGCCCCCAGCACCAGGTGGTGAGGCGGTCGGCGGCGACGGCGCAGGTGAAGGTCCCGAAGCCGCCGGCGACGTTCGCGGGGCTCACCTCGCTGGCCGTCACGCCGCCGCCCACCTGCACCGGCTGCGCGGCGGTGTTGGGCACCACCTGCCCGAGCTGTCCCAGCTCGCCCGAGCCCCAACACCAGAGCGTCGCGTCGGTGGCGATGCCGCACGTCGCGCCGAAGCCGACGGCGATGCTGCGGAAGGCGTGGCCGCCGAGCACCGCGCCCGGCACCGACGACTCGCCCGTGCTGCCCGTGCCGAGGCGGTTCGAGGTGCCGCGGCCCCAGCACAGGCCCTGGCCGGCGGTGGTCACGCCGCACGTCACGTAGCTCGACGCGGAGAGCGAGCGGAACGCGTGGCCGCCGACGACGGCGTTGGGCGTCGCGATGGTGGTGTTGCCCATCGTCGGGCGTGCGCCGTCGCCCAGGTTCCCGAGGCCGCTGAAGCCCCAGCAGAAGCCCGCGCCCGCGTCGGTCACGCCGCACGCGTAGTCGCTGCCCGCGGTCAGGCTCGCGAAGGTCATCCCCTGCGCGCCGGGAACCGGCGTGGTGCTGTAGCGCGGCGTGGTGGTGCCGAAGTTGTCGTCGCCGTTGTCGCCCCAGCAGTGCAGGCGGCCCGCGGTGGTGAGCGCGCAGACGAAGTCCGAGCCGACGCTCACCTGCCGGAGCTTCAGCCCGCCCGACACCAGCACCGGCGTGGCGCTGAACGCGGCCGTCGAGCCGTTGCCGAGCAGCCCCCAGCCGTTGGCGCCCCAGCAGTAGGCGTCGGCCTCGCGCGTCACGCCGCACGTCGTCGCACCGTAGCTGCTGATCTGCGCGTAGCGCTGCTCGCCGGGAAGGCGCACGGGGGCGCTGCTCTGCACCGTCTCGCCGAGCGTGCTGCCGCCCAGCCGTCCCTCGCGCCCGTTCAGGCCCCAGCACCAGACGATGCCGCCCGAGGCGATGTCGCACGCGTGCATGCTGCCGGCGGTGATGGAGCGGTAGCGGATGACGACGACGCGCGACGCGGTGCCCGACTTCCCCTCGCTCGTCGCGGTGACGGTGACCGTGCCGCGGTCGACGCCGGTGAGCACGCCCGTGGTCGCGTCGACGGTGGCGACGGCGGGGTCGCTGCTGGTCCAGCGCACGGCGCGGTCGGTGAGCGCGTTCCCCTGCGCGTCGCGCACCGTGGCGCGCAGCGGCACGACGTCGTACGCCTCCAGCGTGTCGAGCGCGGTGGTGACGACGACCGACGCCACCGCGGACGCGGCCGGCGGCGGGGCCGGCGCGGGCGTCACGGTGCCGGTGGGCGCGTCCGAGCCGCCGCACGCGCTGAGCGCGAGCGCCGCGGCGGCGAGGGTGAAGGAGAGCGGGCGACGGCGCATGGTGGCGATCCTCTATCGGGACTCGGAGCGTGTGGGCGTTGGAGGTCGCGGGGGCGCCGCGACGCGCCACCATGCTCGCGCGGGGTGCTTGATCGGGCGCTTAGGCGCGTGCGGGCGGGCCCCGACGCACCGACGCCCCCGCGCTCGAGGAGCGTGGGGGCGTCGGTGGTCCGGCATCTATGGCTGCACTCGGATCCGATCTATGACTGCAGGTGTCGCGTGCTGCGTGTCGCGTGTCGCGCGGATGCTCAGCGCGTGATCAGCGCGTGGCGGGGAGCGGCTTCTGGCCGACGACGATCGACGGGGTCGCGTTCACCGCGGTCGCGTCGCTCGTGGTGCCGTTGCCCAGCTGCCCCTTGTCGTTCCGCCCCCAGCAGTAGGTCGTGAGGCGATCGGCGGCGATCGCGCAGCTGTAGTTGCCCGCGCCGCCCGCGACGTTCGCGGTGCTGACGTCCGCGGCCTTCAGCGTGCCGCCGGCGCGGATCGGCGTCAGCGCCGAGTTGGTCACCACCTGCCCGAGCTGGCCGTTGGCGCCCATCCCCCAGCACCACACCGCGCTCGCCAGGTCGACGCCGCACACCGCCGTGAAGCCCGTCGCGACGGCGCGGAACTGCGTCCCCGCGGCGACCACCGACGGCGTCGACGTCACGCCCGTGTTGCCGGTGCCGAGGCGCCCGTCGATGCCGCGCCCCCAGCAGTAGGCGGCCGGGTTGGTGGTGATGGCGCACGTCACCTGGTTGCTGGCCGAGATCGAGACGAACGAGAGCCCGCCCGTCACCTTCACGGGGTTGTTGCTCTGCGTGTTGCCCATCGACGGCGCGTTGCCCTCGCCGAGCTGCCCGAGCCCGTTCACGCCCCAGCACCACGCCTCGCCCGTCGGCGTCACGCCGCAGGTGTAGTCCGTGCCCGCCGAGACGCTGGCGAAGGCCAGCGCGCCGGCCGACGCGACCGGCGTCTGCGCCCACGTGGTGTTGCCCGTGCCGAGCTGGCCGTTCCCGTTCGGGCCCCAGCAGTACAGGCGGCCGGCGGCCGTCACCGCGCAGGCGTGCTGGTTGCCCACCGACACCTGCTTGAAGATCTCCGCCGTCGCGACCGCGATCGGCGTCGGGCTCTGCGCCGCGCTGCTGCCCGCGCCCAGCGCGAACGCCGCGTTGCTCCCCCAGCAGTACAGCTTCCCGGCGCGCGTCACGCCGCAGGTGGTGTTGCCGTAGGTGCTGAGCTGATGGAAGCGCAGGCCGCCCGCGACCTGCACCGGCTGGCTGCTGTACGAGCCGAACGCGCCCGCCGCGCCGGCGCCGAGGCGCCCCTCGGTGCCGTTGATGCCCCAGCACCACGCGATGCCGCCCGACGCGATGTCGCAGGCGTGCTCGCTGCCCGTCGTCAGCGAGCGGTACTTGATGACGATGGTGTGCGCGCGCGTCCCCGACTTCCCCTCGCTCGTCGCGGTCACGGTCACGGTGCCGCGGTCGACGCCGGTGATGACGCCCGTGAGGCTGTCGACGGTCGCGACCGCGTCGTTGCTGCCCTTCCACCGCACGATGCGGTCGGTGAGCACGTTGCCCGCGGCGTCCTTCACGGTGGCCGACAGCTGCAGCATGTCGTACGCCTCGAGCGTGTCGATCGACGCGTTGACGCTGACGGTGGCCACGGGCGCGACGACGACCAGCGCCTGCGTCGCCGACCGGCCCTCGCTGGTGGCGGTGACGATCGCGCTGCCGCTGCGGAGCGCCGTCACCAGGCCGCTGACCGAGTCGATGCTGGCGACGATCGGCGCGCTGGACGTCCAGCGGATCGTGCGGCCGGTGAGCGCGCCGCCCGCGGAGTCGCGCGCGGTGGCGGCCAGGCGCAACGTGTCGCCGACCTTCAGGTTGGCGTTGACGGCGGCGATGCTCACCGACGCCACGGTGGCGGCGGGCACCGGCGCGACGCCGATGACGACGCTCGCCGTGCGGCCCTCGCTGGTGGCCGAGATGGTGGAGGTGCCGACGGCGACGCCGGTGACGACGCCGCTCGCATCCACGCGCGCCACGCCCTCGGCCGACGACGCCCAGGTGACGGCGCGGCCCGCGAGCGTGTTGCCGGCGGCGTCCTTGGCCGCGGCCACGAGCGTCATCGACCGGCCGACGAGGACCGTCGCCCCCGCGCTCGGCGTGATCGCGACGGCGGCCACGGCGGCCGGTGGCGGGTTGGTGACGGGCGAGCTGGGGGAGTCGGAGCCGCCGCAGGCGGCCAGCGTCAGCGACGCGGTCGCGAGGGCGGGGAGGAGCAGGCGACGGAGCATGGAGCGATCCTCGGGTGACCGGCCCGCGCACGGCGCGGAGTCGGACCTGTGACGGGGAGAGGCCGCGGCGGCGCGACGGCGCGCCGGCGGTTCCGGGTCCCGAGGCCGTGCGAAGACCGCCCCGGGACGCGCCACCAGTCTCGCGGGGGGTGCTTGGAGCGGCGCTTACGGGTGCTTATGCGCCGGGGGAGGCGCTTAAGCGGGGGGCGCTTAACGGGATCGTCATGGGCTGGTGCGTGGCCGGTCGGTGTCGTGGGCGGCGGTCCACGAGGGCAGACGACCCGAGCGCCGAGCGCCGAGCGCCGAGAGA
>CBHYLO010000446.1:0-4368 GCA_966128675.1 uncultured bacterium
CCCCGCGCCGCTCGAAGCAGAAGTCCACGTCCACGTCGGGCATGGACACGCGCTCCGGGTTCAGGAAGCGCTCGAACAGGAGGTCGAACTCCAGCGGGCAGACGTTCGTGATGCCGAGCGCGTAGGCGACCAGCGAGCCGGCGGCCGAGCCGCGGCCCGGGCCGACGGGGATCCCGCGGTCGCGCGCGGCCCGGATGAAGTCCGCGACGATGAGGAAGTAGCCGGCGTAGCCCGTCTGCAGGATGACGCCCAGCTCGTAGTCGAGCCGCTCCTGCACCTCGGTCGCCAGCTCGCCGGGCGCGGCGCCGCGCTTGCCGGCGTAGCGCTCCAGCGCGCCCTCCTTCGACAGCTTCACCAGCAGGTCGTTCTCGGTCGCGACGTCGGGCGGGAGCGGGAAGCTCGGGACGTTGTACTTCTTCCCGAACTGCACGTCCACCTCGTCGGCGATGCGCAGCGTGTTCTCGAGGACGTCCGTGCGCCCCGGGAACCGCTCGCCCATCTCGAGGTGGTTCTTGAAGTAGAGGCCCCGGTCGTAGTGCATGCGGTCCGGGTCCTTCAGGTCCTTCCCGAGGCCGATGCAGAGCAGCACGTCGTGGGCGGCGTGGTCGCCGGCCTTCAGGAAGTGCGCGTCGTTGGTGGCGACCACAGGCAGCCCGAGGTCGGCCGAGAGCCGGAATACTTTCTCGTTCAGCTCCCTCTGCCCACCGGAGTCGTGCGCCTGGACCTCGAGGTAGTAGCGGTCCTTGAACAGCTCCGCGTACCAGGCGGCGGCCTCGCGGGCCTGCTCCCAGCGGTCGTCCATGAGGTGGCCCGCGACCTCGCCCGCGAGGCAGGCGGAGGTCACGATCAGCCCCTCGCTGTGGGCCGCGAGCAGCTCGCGGTCCACGCGGGGCTTCACGTAGAAGCCCTCGGTGTAGGCCAGCGACGAGAGCTTGACCAGGTTCTTGTAACCGGTCAGGTCCCTCGCGAGTAGGACCAGGTGGTGGTAAGGTTTGGCGCCGGGAGCGGGGCGCGAGCGCTCGAGGCGGGAGCCGGGGGCCACGTACGCCTCCATCCCCAGGATCGGCTTCAGCTTCGCCTTCTTCGCCTTCTCCTGGAACTCCCACGCGGCGTGCATGTTACCGTGGTCGGTAATCGCCAGCGCAGGCTGCTCGAGCTCCTGGGCGCGCCGGATCAGGTCCTCGATCCGGTTGGCGCCATCCAGAAGCGAGTACTCGGAGTGGCAATGGAGATGTACGAACGACATTGGACGAGTACGATAGCCACCGCGGGCGGCCCGCGTCAATTCGCGCCGGGGCGCGCGGAGTGCGCGTAAGTCGCGCGGGTGCAATAATTTGGGCCCTGCTATGGGCCGCCGGTCCGGCCGCCTGCCGGAATCCCGGCGGCCCGGACACGCCCTTCGTCTCGTACACGCTCCAGCCGCGCACCGCGGAGATCCGCACGGCGCCCGCCGGCGGCGTGCTGGCGGAGCCGCTCGTCGTCCAGGTCACCGACTCGCTGGGCCGCGCCGCCCGCGGGGTGCCGGTCCAGTTCCGGCTCGCGGCCGGCCGCGGCGCGGCGCTCCTCGACTCGCTGGTCGTCAGCGACGGCACGGGCGCCGCGGCCACGCGGCTCCGGCTCGGCCTCGAGGGCGACACGGCGATCGTCCTCGCCTTCGTGGCCGGGCGCGACGGGGACGCGGTGCGCTTCGCCGTCGTCGCCGGCGCGCCCGCCGCGCTCAGCGAGGTCTTCCCGGTCCGGGTGACCGCGGGCGACACGGTGCTCGTGCGCGGCCGCGGGCTGGCCGCCACCACCGCGGGCGGGGTGCTCTTCGGCGCGGCGCGCGCGCGGGTGCTCGCGGTCGTCGGCGACACGCTGGTGCGCGTCATCGTGCCGCACTGCCTGCCCTCGGGCGACCTCCAGGTCGCGGTGCAGGCGGGGGCCACGCTCACCAACCCGCTGCCGGTGACGATCGCCGACGCCTCGCGCGGCCTGGGGCTCCAGCCGTACGAGGGGTTCACCGTCGCCGGCAGCGACGCGGGCGGGTGCGCGCGCCTGGGCACCGAGGGCGGCCGCTACCTGCTCTTCCCGCAACTCGCGTCGGCCGAGGATCCGTCGGGCACGCGGAGCTACCTCCTGACGGCGGAGGCGACGGCCGCCACGACGGCGGACGCGCTCCCCTCGCCGACGCCGAGCCTCACCCGCCGGCCGACGACGCCGCGCGAGTCGCTGGAGCGGCTGCTGCGCGAGACCGAGCGCGGGCTGGCGCGCGCGGGCATCGCCGAGGAGGCGGCGGCGCTCACGCGCGAGGCGATCGCGCGCCGGAGCCTGCGGACCGCGGGCGACCCCGCGCCGCTCGCCGGGTTCCCGGTCCCCGAGCCGCCGGCGCTCGGCACCGAGCGGACGTTCAAGGTGCTCTCGCGCGTGGACGGCACCGCCTACGCCGGCAGCACCGCGCGCCTGCGCTACGTCGGCGCCAACGTGCTGGTCTACGAGGACCGCGCCGCGCCCGCGCCGATCGACTCGCTCGGCATGCGACGCTTCGGCGACCTGCTCGACCGCACGCTGCATCCGCTGGACGTCGAGATCTTCGGCGCCGAGTCGGACATCGACGGCAACGGGCGCGTGATCGTGCTGCTGACGCCCATCGTCAACGGGCTGACGACGGCCGCGCAGTGCAGCGCGGACGGCTTCGTGCGCGGCTTCTTCAACGGCACGGACCTCGGCACGCGCAGCCAGAACTCGAACCGCGCGGAGATCCTCTACGCGCTGGTGCCGGATCCCGCGGGGACGCGGAGCTGCGCGCACTTCGCGTCGGACGTCGTGCGCCAGCTGCCGTCGACGTTCCTGCACGAGTTCCAGCACATGATCTCGTACAACCAGCACGTGCTGGTGCGGCGGGGGACCGACGAGACGACGTGGCTGAACGAGGGCCTGAGCCACATGGCCGAGGAGATGGGCGGGCGCCTGTACGAGAAGCGCTTCCCGGCGCCGCTGGGCCGGGGGCTGACGACGCAGCTGCTCCCCGACTCCGCGGTTCCCTTCTATCGCGGCGACATCGAGAACGCGCTGCTCTACCTCGGCGCGCCCGGTGCGCACTCGGTGAGCGCGTTCGACGCGCTCGGCTCGCTGGAGGAGCGAGGCGCGTCGTGGCTCTTCCTGCGCTGGCTCATGGTACAGAAGGGCGACGGCATCCTCGCGCGGCTGGTGCAGACCCCGCGCACCGGGAAGCGCAACGTCGAGGAGGTCGCGGGCGAGACGTTCCCGGCGCTGTTCGGCGACTTCGTGATCGCGCTGGCCGCCGACAGCATCAACCTCGTGCCGCGCGCGCGCATCCCCGCGCGCTACCGCTTCGGCGACCGCGCGCTGCGCCGCCTGCTGACGCAGGGGCTGGGGCGCGACTCGCGCTGGCCGCTGCCGGTGCGCGCCGGGCCGTTCGTCGGCGCGCAGCCGCTGGTCGGGACGCTGGTGCCGGGATCGTTCGAGGTCTACGACACGCAGCTCCCGCGCGGCGTCGGGACCGCGCTCCGCTTCGCGACGCCGCAGGGCGGGCCCTTCGCCCCGGGCGCCGAAGCGCAGCTGGGCGTCCTGCGCATCTCGCCGTAGTGCGCGTCGCCGCGCGCGGCGCGCGCTAGGGTGCGACGCATGCCTCCCGCCCGCCCCCTGGCCGCCGTCGCGGCGCTGCTGGCCGCCATCGCTGCACCCGCGCGCGCGCAGGACGGGGGACGCCACGCCGCCGCGGTGCTGTCGCTGCCGGCCGCGCCGCGCGCCGCCGCGCTGGCGGACGCGTTCACCGCCGTGGGCGGCGACGAGGCCGCGCTCTTCTACTCGCCCGCGCAGCTGGCGACCGTGCGCGGCCGCGGCGTCGGCGCGTCCGTCGAGCGCTTCCTCGCCACGACGGTCCTCGGCGCCGCGGTGGGCGCGGTGCGCGTCGCGGGCGGGACGGCCGCCCTCGGCGTGCGGTCGCTGGCCTATCCCGACGCGCCCGAGGCGCAGGAGTACGAGCCGACCGGGCGCACGCTCACGGGCGGCGAGCTGGCGGTGACCGCGGGCTACGCGCGCGCGCTGTGGGGCGTGCGCGCGGGCGCGTCGGCGACGCTCGTGCGGCAGCGCGTGGTCGAGGCGTCGGGGCAGGCGATCGCGGGCGACGTGGGGCTCGCGTGGACGGTGCCCGCGGCGTCCACTGCCGCGCGCCTGCCGCGGCGTGCGCTCGCGGGCATCACCGTCGCGGGCGCGGTGCAGCACGTGGGCAATGCGCTGTCGCTGCTGGGGCGCGAGAGCCCGCTGCCGCGCCGCCTGCGCGTCGGCGTCGCGCGGCCGACGACGCTCACGCGGACGCTGTCGCTGCTGACGACCGCCGAGGTGGCGCAGCTCGACGGCGAGGCGGCG
>CBHYLO010000447.1:0-4366 GCA_966128675.1 uncultured bacterium
CGGGGCCCCCCGCGACCGCCTCCGCGGTCGGCGGGCATTGGGCGGGGGTGCCCCTCCGGCCCCGGGTCGCGCGGCGCCAGGGGCGGCGCGGGCGTCACTACGACTTCGCGCAGTGGTATCCGAAAGTCGCCGTCTACGATCGCGGCGGGTGGCAGCCGCACGCGCTCGTGCCGGCGGGTGAGTTCTATGGCGAGTACGGCTCGTTCGACGTGACGCTCGTGCTGCCCGAGGACCAGGTGGTGGGCGCGACGGGCGTCCCGGTCCCCGGCGATCCGGGCTGGGCGCGCGCGTCGCGCGGCGGCGCGGCGCCGGTGCTCGCGCGCGGGGCCTACGGCGCGGCCCCGGCGGCGACGTCCGACTCCGTGCCGGCCGGCCACCGCGCCGTGCGCTTCGTGGCGCGCGGCGTCCACCACTTCGCGTGGTCCACGTCGCCGGACTACCGCTACGAGGGCGGCACGTACGTGCGCCGCGCGCCGGCGGGGCGGCCGACGGGCTGGGACACGGTCGCCGTGCACGCGCTCTTCCAGGCGGCGGACGACACCACCTGGGGCGGCGGGCGCGTGGTGCAGAGCACGGTCGCCGCGCTCGGCTGGCTGGAGCGCGCGTTCGGCACGTACGCGTATCCGCAGATGACCGTGCTGCACCGCATCGACGGCGGCGGCACCGAGTTCCCGATGATGCAGATGAACGGGAGCGCGTCGCAGGGGCTGATCCTCCACGAGGGCGGCCACAACTTCGCGTTCGGCATCCTCGGCAACAACGAGTGGCAGAGCGGGTGGATGGACGAGGGGCTGACGTCGTACCAGACGTCGTGGGCCACCGGCGCGACCGCGCAGGCGCTCGCGGCGCGCGAGGCGCCGCCCGTCGGTCCCGCGCCGACCGACGCGCAGCGCGCGGCCATGCGGCGGCAGCTCGACAGCACGATCGTGCGGCAGGCGCGCCTGGTGACGCGCGGCGCCGCGCAGCCGATCGGCACGCGCGGCGACCTGTTCGCGGACTTCAACGTCTACAACAACGCCGTCTACACGCGCGCGGAGCTGATGTACGCGACGCTGCGCGACGCGATCGGCGACGCGGCGTTCGCGCGCTTCCTCAACGACTACTACGCGCGCTGGGCCAACCGCCACGTGGACGAGGCGGCGATGCGCGCGAGCGCGGAGCGCGCGGCGGGGCGCGACCTCGGCTGGTTCTTCACGCAGTGGGTGCACGGCGTGGGCGTGGTGGACTACGCGCTGCGCGACGTCGCCGTGCGGCGGGCGGGCGGCGGCTGGCAGGCGCAGGGCACGCTCGCGCGGGCGGGCGCGTACCGGCACCCGATCTCGGTCGGCGTGCGCACGGCGTCGGGCTGGACGCTCGTGCAGGGCGACCCCGCGCGCGACGGCCAGACGATCCGCGTGCGGGTGGCCGAGCGGCCGCTGGAGGTGCGGCTCGATCCGCGCGGTGCGGCGGGCGCGCCCACGGCGCGCTTCTACACGTTCACCGTGGGGCCCGACGGTGCGGCCCCGGCGGTCGTGCGCAGCCCCGCGCCGACGCTCGCGGCGCCCTGAGCGACGTCCCCAGGGGGAGGCGACCGGGCGGCACGCGTTGCCTCGCCAGGCCCCGCGCGTCGATATTTCGCTCTGTAGCTCTCGCCCCGCGGGCGCCGTCGTACGGCGTTCGCGGGGCACCGCGTCGCCGGCCCCGCGCCGGCGCCCTCTCACGACAGACATGAGCGGCCGCATCGACGTCAAGCGCGTCCCCAAGCCCTGGGGGCACGAGATCATCTGGGCGCACACCGACCGCTACTGCGGGAAGATCCTGCACGTGAAGGCCGGGGAGCAGCTCTCCGTGCAGTATCACGAGCGCAAGGACGAGACGGTGTACCTGCTGTCGGGCGAGCTGCGCTACTGGGTCGCGCTCGGCGACGCGCCGCTGGAGGACCAGCGGCTGCAGGCCGGGGATGCGTTCCGCATCACGCCGGGCACGGTCCACTACATGGAAGCGGTGACCGACTGCGACGTCCTCGAGGTGAGCACGCCCGAGCTGGACGACGTCGTGCGGATCAAGGACCGCTACGGCCGCGAGGGCACGAGCGCGCCCTGACGCGCGAGCCCTGACGCGCGCGTCGGCGCGCGACACGTGGGGGCAGGGGAGCACGAGCGTGACACGGATCTTGCACGCCCGCGGCCCGGCCGCGAGCTTAGCGCCGCGCCGTCACGCTCCCCTACCGACCCTCCCATGAAAGTCATCATCCCGCTCGCCGGCAAAGGCACCCGCCTGCGCCCGCACACGCACGTCACGCCCAAGCCCATGCTGCGCATCGCCGGCAAGCCGGTGATGGACTACGTCATGGACGACGTGAAGCGGCTGGGCGACGTGGAGCAGGTGGTCTACGTGACCGGGCACCTGAAGGAGAAGGTCGAGGAGCACGCGCGCCGCGACATCGGCCTGCCGGCGGTGTTCGTCGAGCAGTCCGTGCAGGACGGCACCGCCGGCGCGGTGAACCTCGCGCGCCCGTACGTCGACCAGCCCGTCCTCATCATCTTCGTCGACACGATCTTCGACGCCGACCTGTCGATCGTGCACGACACCGACGCCGACGGCATCATCTGGACGAAGGAGGTCGAGGACTACCAGCGCTTCGGCGTGGTGGTGACCGACGCCGACGGCCACATGACGAAGATCGTCGAGAAGCCGTCGACGCCGATCTCGAAGCGCGCCAACATCGGCCTGTACTACATCCGGAACTGGAAGCTGCTGTTCGAGGGGATCGACCACGTCCTCACGCAGCCTCAGAACAAGGGCGAGTACTACCTGACCGACGCGTTCCAGTACATGATCGACAAGGGCGCGAAGATCAAGGTCGTGGACGTCGCCGGCTGGTACGACGCCGGGCAGATCGAGACGCTGCTGGACACGAACCGCGTCATGCTCGAGAAGGGCCGCGCGCGCCGCCCGAGCGCCGTCGACGCCAGCGCGACGATCGTCGACCCGGTGTACATCGAGGAGGGCGTGACGATCCGGGACTCGACCGTCGGCCCCAACGTCTCGATCAGCGCCGGATCGACGATCGAGGGCTCCACGCTGCGCGACTCGATCGTCGGCGCGCAGTCGCGCGTGCTCGGCTCGCGCCTGCACGACTCGATCATCGGCGACGCGGTGAAGCTGGAAGGCTTCGCCGGCAGCGTCACCATCGGCGACCACGGCGAGGTGCGCGCGAGCGCCTGACGCGCCGCGATCCGTCGTCTCAGCTGGCGGCCGTGAGCCCGGCCGCCAGCGCGACGATGCCGAGCGCGCGGGCGAGCCCCACCGCGCCCTCGGCGTTCTCGAACCACTCGGCGGGCGTGTGCGCGTCGCCGCCACGCCCGCCCGCGCCGATCGCGATCGCCGGCACGCCGCGGCCGAGCGGCACGTTCGCGTCCGTGGACGCGGCGCCGAGCTCCGGGACGCGCCCCACCAGCCGCGTCATCGCGACGGCGCCCGCGACCAGCGGCGCCTCGGCCGCCAGCTCGCCGCCCGGCCGGTCGCCGATGACCTCGACGCGCATCGTGAGCGCGGGCGTTCCCTCGGCGCGGATCACGTTCTCCTCGTACGCCGCGCCGTGCACCGCGCGGCGGATCGCCTGCTCGTAGCGGTCGAGCATCGCGCCCGAGGTCGAGCGCAGGTCGACCTCCAGCCATGCGTCCGCCGGGATCGCGTTGACGCAGATGCCGCCGCCGATGCGCCCCACCGAGACGGTGACGCGCGGCGCGTCGTCGAGCGGCAGCGCGGCGATCGCCGCCGCCGCCCGTGCCGCCGCGTGCACGGCGTTGGGCACGCCGAACGCCGCCCAGCTGTGGCCACCGGGGCCCGCGAACGTCACGCGGAAGCGCCGCGAGCCCACCGCGCGGTGCACGATGCGCTCGTCGCCCGCGCCGTCGAGCGCGATGGCGGCGCGCACGTCGGGCGCGTCGGCGAAGTAGCGCTTCGCGCCGCGCAGGTCGCCCAGCCCCTCCTCGCCCGTCGTGGCGACGAACTCGATCGCGTGGCGCGTGCGCAGCTGCGCGCCGTCGAACGTCTCGGCCAGCGCGAGCATCGCCGCGAGCCCGCGTCCGTTGTCGCCGATCCCCGGGCCCACGAGGCGCCGGCCCTCGTGCCGCACCCGCAGCGGCGTCTCGCGCGGGAACACCGTGTCGAGGTGCGCGCACACCGCGACGCGCGGCGCGTGGTCCGAGCGGTCCTCGCCCGGGCGGCGTCCGACCACGTTGCCCGCGGCGTCCACCCGCACGTCGGCGAGGCCGAGCGCGCGGAAGCGCCGCACCACCCAGGCGCCGCGCTCCGCCTCCTCGCCCGTGGGCGCGGGGATCTCGGCCAGCGTGACCTGGTCGCGCACCGTCACCGCGTCGCG
>CBHYLO010000448.1:0-4363 GCA_966128675.1 uncultured bacterium
GGCTTCGGGACCGGGACCGTGGCGGCCGTGACGGCGCTCACCGGCATCGAGACCGCGCTGCTGGCGCACGCGCAGGCCGGCGGCGCGGTGCCCATGCACCTCGCGTTCGCGGCGCTCTTCCCGGCCGCGACCGGCCTGGTGGTGCTGGCGACCGTGCTCGCCGCGGGGCTCGGCGCGCGCGTGGGCGCCGGGGGCGCGGTGCGCGTCGCGGGGCGGTGCGCGCTCGCCGCGACGGCGGTGTTCCTGGCCGTCGCCGTCGCGATGGACGCGGCCGGGTGGCGCGTGGGCGCGCCCGACGCGGAGGCGCGCTTCACGATGGTCGTCGTGACCATCGCGGGGCTGCTGCTGGCGACGGCCGTCGCGGGCGCGCTGGCGCTGCCGCTGCTGTGGCGCGCCGGACCGGCACGGCGAACGACAACGGCATTGGCAAGGAAGCGATCTGAGAACGGCGGATGACGGCGGATGGCTCCGCGTGGTGGCGATTCCCGTCGCCCTCCACCGGAGCCATCCGCACTCATCGGATCTTCTTCAGATCTCTTCCTTGCAAACGCCGTTCGCCGTGCGCCGTTCGTCTCCGCCGCTCACGCCGCCGCGTCGGGCCCGAAGGTGAGCAGCGTCTGCCCGCGTCCGTGCTTCACGCGCAGCGCGACGTCGCGGCCGTCCACGCCCGTCAGCACCGCCACCGCGCGCACGTCGCCCATCGCGCGCGTCAGGCGGCCCGTGCGGTCGGCGGCGTCATCCAGCACCAGCTCCGCGCGGCGCGCGCGCGGATCGTAGCAGGCGCGCACGAGCGTCGCGCCGCACGCCAGCAGCTGCGTGCCGGTCGGCACGTCGTCCACCTCGACCGTCGCGGGGCGTCCCGCGTTGCGGCGCCAGAAGCCGTCGAGCGCCAGGCGCCACTCCGTCTCGTCCAGCGCGTCGCGCGCGGCGGGCGCGGCGGGCGCGCGCTCCACGCCGTCGGCGGTCAGCCCGCCGGCGGTGCGCGGCACCGGGCACACCAGCACCGACGCGCGCGGCATCGTCGCGGTCGCGCGGCGCGCCACCTCGGCCGACACGCTGCCCATGCGGTGGCGCGGGACGCAGTCGTCGCCGCGCGTGCCGGCGGCCACCAGGTCGGCGCCCACCAGCGCGGCGTACGTCAGCAGCTCCTCGGCCACGTCGCCCACGAGCGTCGCCGTGCCGATGGTGACGTCGCGGCGGCCCGCGCACAGCGCGCCCCCGCGCTCCACCACGCGGCCGTCGCGCGCGATGGGCGCCGCGCCGCCCTGCTGCAGCGCCGCCACCAGGCGGCGGAACAGCTCCGCGATCTGCGCCGTGCAGAGCGCGTCCCACGACTCGCCGGCGGGGCCCACGAACTCCAGGCGCTCCTTCACGTGCACCAGCGACAGCGTGCCGCCGGGCGCCAGCAGGCGGCACGCGAGCTCCGCGGCGTGCACGCTGGCGGGGCCGAAGTCGAGCGCGACGACCGCGCGCGTGAACGCGCCGTCGGCGTCCGCGCCCACCGCGAGCACCGGCGCGGCGCCGCCGCCGGCCACCGCGAGCGCGCGCTCCGTGCCCAGGGGGCGCACGCTGCGGTCGCTCCACCCGGCGCCGACGAGCACCAGCGCGGCGTCCTGCGCCGCCGCCGCGCGCGCGATGGTGGCCGTGGGCGCGCCCATCACCGCCTCGACGGGCCACGCGGCCTCGCCGCCGACGCTCTCGCGCACCCGGCGGCGCATCACGGCGCGCACGGTCGCGA
Organism: uncultured bacterium; assembly: GCA_966128675.1. Classification (GTDB taxonomy): domain Bacteria; phylum Gemmatimonadota; class Gemmatimonadetes; order Gemmatimonadales; family Gemmatimonadaceae; genus Roseisolibacter. The sequence continues at coordinate 1,739 of CBHYLO010000448.1, forward strand.
GGCGGTCGCGCTCGTGGCGGTCGGCGACCGCCAGGTCCCCCTCGGCGCCCTCCGGCGTCGAGGGCTCCAGCGCCGCCAGCACGCGCACCGGCAGGCGCAGCCGGGTCGAGACCGCGGCGGCGACCTGCATGGCCGGGCGCACGTCCTCGCGGCCGTCGGCGGCGACGAGCAGCGCGCCGGCGGCGCGCTCCGGCGCGGCCGGGGGCGTGGGCGGAACGACCAGGGGAGTGGGGATCACGGCGGCGGCCATCGGGGCCTCGGAGTGGCGTACGGGTCGAAGCTTACGGGTCGCCCGGGGTCCCCGGTGTCGGGCCAATCGCCCGCGGGATGCCGGCGATTCACCGCATCGCGCGTCCCCGCCTCAGGTCGCGTCCGAGCCCAGCGCCCCCGACCCGGGGCGCGCCGTCGACCAGCCCAGCGTCGCCCACAGGGGGCAGTAGCCGGCCAGCCCGGTCGCCAGCGGCAGGATGCCGAGCCAGCCCCACCACGCGGGCGGCGCCTGGAGCAGGCCGAGCGCGAACACCGCGACGCCGAGGACGATGCGGATCGCGCGCTCCATGGTGCCGACGTTGACGTGCTCCATACATCCTCCGACGTGCGGGCCGGGCGGACGGGCCCGGGTGGCCTGCCCTGCGCCACGATGCGCCACGGCGGAGCACCGCGAAGTCGGGCGAGTGCACCGCGCGGCGTCGGGGGGATCCCCCACGTGCCCGCCGCCGCCCCGGCCTACGGCGCGGGCGTCGCCTCCGACGGCCCGCGTCCGTCGCCGGCCGCCCCGCGCGCCTGCAGCGCACGCTCCGCCGCCAGCCAGTCGTCCAGCTCGGCGCCGGGGGTGCGGCCGCGCGCCACGTACCGCTCGTAGGCGTGCGCGCGGATCGCGTCCGCGCTCGGGGCGTCGGCGAGGGGGACGGCCGTCTCGGGCGGGGCGGCAGGCGCGACGGAGGGGGCGGCGGAGGGCGTGTCGTCGGCGGGGCGGACGGGCGACCGGCCGGTCCGGGTGCGCGGGCGCTTCATGGGGTCCTCGTGCGGGTGCGGGGCATCGGGCGTCGGGTCGTGCGTCGGGTCGTGCGTCGCCCATCACTCGTGCGCCCGTCCTCCGGACGCGGTGACCGGCGTCGCACGCGCGGCACTCTGCACGCGGGGGAGCGCGCGGCGCGCCGACGGGGTCGTGTCGGGCGATCGGGGACAGGCGCCCGGCGGCGCCCGACAGCCGCGGCGCGGCGCGGCGGCTACCCTGGGGAGGCGTCCGATCGCCCCACCGTCCTCTTGCGCGCCCGCGTGGCGCGGGGAGCCGACCCATGCGCACTCCGACGACGTCTTCCGCTCCCTCCGGCGCGACGTACCAGCGTCCGGACACCATCACCGGCCCGATCGTCCTCGCGCTCACGGGCGAGGAGTCGTCCCACGCGATCGCCACCGCGCGGCAGCTCGCCGAGCGCACGCACGCGGCCGTGCAGGTCGTCTCGGCCGTCGAGCCGCCCACGCCGGGCTTCGTGGGGCTCGACGGCGCGCCCGTGTGGTGGCCCGAGCCGGGCGCGCACGTCGCGCGGCGGCGCGAGCAGGTCGCGCGCGCGCTGCACGAGGCGGGGCTGGACGCGTGGCCGGTCGAGGTGCTCGTCGACGCGCCGGCGCACGCCATCGTCGAGAGCGCCCGCGCGCGCCGCGCGTCGCTGATCGTCATGGGCATCGGGCGCCACGACGTCGCCGCGCGCCTGTTCGGCGGCGAGGTCACGCTGCGCGCCATCCGCCGCGCGACGGCGCCCGTGCTCGCGGTGGCCGACACGCCGCTGCGCCTGCCGCTGCAGGTCGCGGTGGCGGCCATCGACTTCAGCCCGTCGAGCGTGCAGGCCGCGCGCGCCGCGCTGGCGCTGCTGGGCGACGGCGGCGTGCTGCACCTGGTGCACGTGTGGGCGCGGCAGCCGCTCGACTACCCGCAGCCGCCCGAGGCCGACGAGGCGTACGCGCGCGCGCTGCCGGGCCGCTTCGCGCAGGTGGAGCGCGCGCTGATGGATCCCGCGCGCGCGGTGACGATCGTCGCGACGTCGCTGGAGGGCGCACCGGTGCAGCAGCTGGCGGTGTACGCGCGGACGCACGGCGCGGAGCTGATCGCCGCGGGCCGCCGCGGCCACGGGCTGCTGGAGCGGCTGCTGGTGGGCCGCGTGACGTCGGGGCTGCTGCGCGCCACGCCGTGCGCGCTGCTGGTGACGCCCGAGCCCACGGCGGTGGAGCGCGAGGCGCTGGAGCGCGCGCTCAGCGGCACGTCGGCGAGCCGCAAGCCGGAGGAGTGGCCGGCGCTGCTGGAGGCGTTCACGCGCCGCAACCAGGGCCGCCGCACGCGGCTGGAGGTGGACGACCCGGACGTCGGCGCGCAGGCGGAGGAGACGGGCTACGTGCTGCGCGGCGCGACGTACGACCGGCACGACGCGCGCGTGGCGCTGATGTTCGGCGCGCCGGGCGGCCGGTCGCACCTCACGCGCGCGATCGACGGCGTGACGATGGTCGCCGTGCACGCGGAGCCGGGCGGACGCGACGTCGCGCTGGCGGTGACGCGCGGCGCGGGGCAGACGCTGCTGACGTTCCTGCCGGACGCGCCAGCGTGATGCGAGCGGCCGGCGTCGGCGAACT
>CBHYLO010000449.1:0-4358 GCA_966128675.1 uncultured bacterium
ACCCCTCCCACCCTCCAGCTCCCCGAGGCTCCGCGCGTGTCCAGCTCCCGCCGCGACTTCCTGAAGGCCGGCACCGTCCTCGGCGGCGCGCTCGGCGCCGGCCTGGGCGGCGCCCTGCTCCCCGGCGCGCTCGGCGCGACCGAGCCCCATGCGACGCCCGATGCGGCGCTCGCCCGCGCCGTGGCGCGCGCGCCGAAGCCGCTCCGGATCCTCATCCTCGGCGGCACGGGCTTCATCGGGCCCCATCAGGTGCGCTACGCGCAGGAGCGCGGGCACACGGTGACGCTGTTCAACCGCGGCAAGACGAACCCCGGCCTCTTCCCGAACACCGAGAAGCTGCAGGGCGACCGCGCCACCGGCGACTACAAGTCGCTCGCGGGCCGCGAGTGGGACGTCGTCATCGACAACCCGACGATGTACCCGCGCTGGGTGCGCGAGGCGGGCGCGGCGCTCAAGGGGCGCGCGAAGCAGTTCATCTTCGTCTCCACGATCTCGGTCTACGCGGCGAACGACACGCCGTGGGCCGACGAGTCGGCCGCCCTCGCCACGACCGACACGCCCACGGACGAGGATCCGCAGAAGCGCGGGCAGCTCTACGGGCCGCTGAAGGCGCTCTCGGAGCAGGAGGCGGAGAAGGCGTTCCCGGGGAAGGCGACGATCATCCGCCCGGGCCTCATCGTCGGCCCCGGCGACCTGTCCGACCGCTTCACGTACTGGCCGGTGCGCGTGCGGAAGGGCGGCGAGATCCTCGCGCCCGGCACGCCGCTGGACGTCGTGCAGGTGATCGACGCGCGCGACCTCTCGGAGTTCATCGTCCGCTGCGCGGAGGACGGCACGGTGGGCACGTACAACGTCACCGGCCCGCGCGCGCCGCTGACGATCGGCGAGATGCTCGGCGCGATGAAGGCGCAGGTGCCGAACACCGACGCGCAGTTCGTGTGGGGCGACGTCGACTTCCTGACCGAGCAGAAGGTGCGCGGCTGGAGCGACATGCCGGTGTGGATCCCGCCGCGCGGCGCGACGGCCGGCTTCACGCGCCGCAGCATCAGGAAGGCGCTGGACAAGGGGCTGACGTTCCGCGCGCTGGCCGACACGGTGCGCGACACGCTGGCCTACTACGACCAGCAGACGGAGGAGCGGAAGGCGCAGCTGCGCGCGGGCATCGCGCCGCAGCGCGAGCAGGAAGTGCTGACCGCCCTCCGCGCCCGGCAGAAGGCGTGACGGAGCAGGGGCGGGCGGGCGGCGCCGCCTATGCGGCGCTGCGCCGGGTGGTGGACGTGGCGCCGCACGAGGCGCGCGCAACGCTGCTCGCCTGCGCCTACTTCTTCTGCTCGCTCTCCAGCTGGTTCGTGCTGCGCCCCGTGCGCGACGAGATCGCCGTGGCCGCCGGCGTGCGCAACCTGCCGTGGCTGTTCCTGGGCACGCTCGTCGTCACGCTCGTCGCCAACGCGCTGTACGCGACGCTCGTGGCGCGCCTCCCGGTTCGTCGCTTCCTGTTCGTGACCTATCAGGCGCTGGCAGCGTGCCTGGTGGGCTTCTGGCTCACGTGGGGCGCCGACGGCGCGGACGCGGTGTGGGCGGGGCGCGTCTTCTTCGCCTGGACCACGATGTTCGCGGTCCTCGTGCCGTCGATGTTCTGGTCGGTGATGGCCGATGCCTTCCGCAGCGCGCAGGCGAAGCGCCTGTTCGGGTTCATCGCCGTCGGCGGGACCCTCGGGTCGGTCGCCGGCTCGGCGGCGACCGCGCTGCTGGCGCGTCGCATCGGCACGCTCAACCTGCTGCTCGTCTCGATCGCGCTGCTCGAGGCCGCGGCGGTGCTGGCGCTCGCGTTCTACGCCATCGCCCGTCCCGTGGGCGTCGCCGCGCCGGACGCGCCGCACGCGGCAGACGCGCCGCACGCCGACGCGCGCATCGGCGGCAGCGCGCGGGCGGCGCTCACGCACGTGCTGCGCTCGCCCTACCTGCTCGGCATCTCCGGCTTCATCCTGCTCTACAACATCGGCAGCACCGTCCTCTACTTCGCGCAGACCGAGGTGGTCGGCGCCGCCTACGCGGATCGCGACGCGCGCACCGCGCTCCTCGCGCGCATCGAGCTCGCCGTGCAGCTGTGCACCGTGCTCACGCAGCTCTTCCTCACCGGGCGGGTCATCCGCTGGCTCGGGATCGCGGCGACGCTCGCGATCATGCCCGCGATCAGCATCCTCGGCTTCGCGGCGATCGGGGCGTCGGCGTGGGGGGTGGTGCCCGCCCTCGGCGCGGTGCTCGGGCTCACCGTGCTCCGCCGGGCGACCAACTTCGCCCTGACCAACCCGGCGATGGAGACGCTGTTCACCGTCGTGAGCCGCGAGGACAAGTACAAGGCGAAGACGTTCATCGAGACCTTCGTCTACCGCACCGCCGACCAGCTGGCGGCGTGGGGCTACGCGGGGCTGGCGCTGCTCGGGCTCGGGTTCGTCGGCATCTCGTGGGTCACGGTGCCGCTGTCGGTGGCGTTCCTGCTGCTGGGGCTCTGGCTGGGCCGCCGGCACCGCGTGCTGGCCGCGCGTGAGGAGCAGGCGCACCACGCGGCGCCCGCCGGCGTCGCGGCCGCGCCGCTGTCGGCCGCGGGCTAGCGCGCGGGGCGGCGCGGCCCCGCGGTTATCTTGCGGCGGTCCGCCCCGCTCCCGCTCTGCCGTCGTCGCCATGCCCCGCCGTCCGCTCCCGCTCGCGCTCGCCCTGCTCGCGCTGCCCCTCGCCGCGCCGTCCGCCCAGCCGTCGGCGGCGAAGCCGTCGACCGCGACGCCAGCGGCCGCGAAGCCGGCGCCGCGTCCGTGGAAGTGGAGCGCGCAGGCCAACGGCAGCCTGCTGTTCGGCGACGCGGAGCAGCGCATCCTGGGCGGGCGGACGGCGGTGACGCGCTCGGACTCGGTGCTGGCGCTCGACGTCAGCCTGCAGATGCTCTACGGCGACGCGACGCGCGAGGACGGCCCGCGCCGCGTGACGAAGCGGCTCTGGCTGGGCGCCACCTCGCTGGAGTACCAGCCGGCCGGCACGGTGTCGCCCTTCCTGACGGCGACGTTCGAGTCGAACCTGGAGAAGCGCATCGCGACGCGCACGAGCCTGGGCACCGGCGCCAAGCACACGTTCGTGCGCTCCAAGCGCAACGAGGCGAGCCTCAGCGCCGCGCTGCTGGACGAGCGCACGGTGGCGCTGGCGGCGCCCGGCGCGGCGGCCGGCGCCGACCCGCGGGAGACGCGCGTGACGCGCTGGTCGGCGCGGGCGCGCGTGCAGCACGGCCTCGACCGGCGGCTGCGCGTCACGCACGTCACCTTCTGGCGCCCGCGCGTGCGCACGACGGGCGACTTCGTGGTGCTCTCGACGTCGGAGGCGCGCTACGCGCTGACGCGCGCGCTCAACGTCACGACGTCGCTGCTGGTGAACCACGACAGCGAGGCCACGCGCCGCGGCGCCCGCGTGAACACCGACGGGCAGCTGCTGCTCGGCGTCGGCGCGAGCTGGTGAGGCGGGCCGCCGGCGGGGGTCGAACGACCCTCGCCGGCCGGGGCGGGCGGCGGTAGGCTCGGACCTTCCCGCCACAGGAGACGCCCGCCGATGCCGTACATCGACCAGATCGTGATGCTCGCCCTGCTCGCCGGCCTGGTGGGGGCGGGCGCCTTCCACTGGCGCGCGGGCGTGCGCGGGCGGCGCCTGGCCGCGACGGTGCTCGCGTCGTTCTACGGCGTGGTGCTGGTGGCGATGCTGACGGCGCACTGCGCGGACGTCACGTACAACACGGTGCGCGGCCAGCGCTCGCTCGTCGACGGCCGGCCCTTCGCGTACGACTGGCGCACCTACTCGCTGCTGCTGTTCGGCGTGCTGCTGATCGTGCAGGGCGTGCGCGTGCTGCGCGCGACGCCGGGCCTCGGCCGCGGCGAGCCGGCGGCCCGCGCCGCGATCGGGCGCCCGGCGCTGCTGGTGCTGGCGATCGCGGCGCCGACGATCCCCGTGCACGCCTTCTTCGGGTCGCTGGTCTCGGGGATCACGGTGCTGACGCTGGCGGCGACGTTCGCGCTCGTGCGCGCGCCCGCGCCCGACGCGGTCGAGACGTCCGCGCTCGCGCCGGCGACCTGAGGCCGCAGCGGGCTGCGGGCTGCGGGCTCCGTGACCGGCATCGACGCGCCGGACCCGAACGGCATTGGCAAGGAAGAGATCTGAAAAGATCTGATGAGAGCGGATGGCTCCGTGTGACGGCGAGGAACGTCGCGCCTCCCCGGAGCCATCCGCAGTCATCAAAGCCATTATCGGATGTCTTCCTTGCCAATGCCGTTCGCCGTTCGGGTCCGGCGCGACGCAGGAGGCTCGGGATCCGCAGCCCGCAG
>CBHYLO010000450.1:0-4340 GCA_966128675.1 uncultured bacterium
GGGCGGAACGGGGCAGCGTGCGACGCATGGGAGACTCCGGAGGGGGTGACGCGAGATCCGCGTGGCCCCACCGGATGGCAGCGGGCGCGCCGCCCCGCGCCCTGCGTTCATCTCCCTGCGTCGCAACGATTTGCGCGATCTGTGGCAGTCGCCGGCGTCCCCCGGCGGGGACGGTCGGCGTACCGCCCGCGGCGCACTCCGGCGGACGCGGCCGCTCAGTCCTCGCGCGCGGCGTGGCTCGCGAGGGCGGCCGCGATCGCCCGTACCTGCCGCTCGTGGCGGTCCTCGTGCTTGGCGATGAACAGCACCCAGCGGTACAGGTCGATGTCGCCCAGCACCGGATGCACCGCGGTCACCTGCTCCAGCGCCAGCCCGTCGCCGTCGCGGAGCACGCCCAGGAGCGTCTCGCGCGCCTCCTGCAGCCCCGCCAGCGCCGCCTCGGCCGTCGCGCCCTCGCGCGGGCGCACCATCTCGGGCGCGACGCGCGGCGGGCTGGTCGCCGGGTCGTAGCCCGGCAGGCGGTCGAGCACCGACGACGTCTCCGTCTCGGGGCCGACGCCCGCCTCGCGCGCCCGCAGCAGCCGCTTCGCGAGCAGCCGCGCGCTCCCCGACTCGACCATCAGCAGGTGGTCGAGCACCTCGGCCACCGACCAGCTGTCGGAGTTCGGGCGCTGCTCCAGCTGGTCGGCGGGCACGGACGCGACCGCGGCGAGGAGCGCGGCGCGGCCGCGGGTGAGCAGGTCGACGAGCTCGGCGACGCGAGAATGCATGGCGTGGGATGCTGGGCGAGGACGGATGGCGGTCGCGCGGGAAGCTACGTGGGGGGCTTGGTCCTTGCACCCTCGCGCCGCGCTGCCCTCGCGTCGTCGACCCGCGCCTCCCCGCCCGTGAAGCTCACGCTCCTCGCCGAAGACCGCGTCCGCTACGAGCTCACGACCGGTCCGCTGACCGTCGAGGCGCCGAGCGCGGACACCGAGTTCTCGCCGTTCCACATGCTGGGCGGCTCGCTCGCGTCCTGCACGTTCACGGTGCTCGCGTCGTGGGCCGGGCACGCGAAGCTCGACTTCACCGACCTCGTGATCGAGGTCTCGTGGACGTTCGCGGAGCAGCCGCACCGCGTGGGCGCGATGACCATCGACCTGCGCTGGCCCAGCCTTCCGGCGAGCCGCCGCGAGGCCGCGCGGCGCGCCGCGAACCTGTGCACCGTTCACCACCCGCTGGAGCACGTGCAGACGCTGACGACGGTGATGCAGGACGCACCCGCGACGACGGCGGCGCCGGCCGTCGCACCCGCGAGCGGCGAGGCCGCGTGACCGTTCCCGTCGTCCGCTTCACGGTGAACGGCGTCGCGCGCGACGCCGCCGATCCGCTCGCGGACACGACCGCCGGCGCGTCCGGCATCGGCGAGAACCGGCCGTACACCGTCGTCTACGACGGGCACTGCAAGGTGTGCGGGAAGATGGTGGGCGTGCTGCGCGGCTGGGACGCGCGCTCGCGACTGCTGGAGATCGTCCCGTCGCAGATCGCGGGGCTCGACACGCGCTTCCCGTGGATCCCCGCCGCCGCGTACGTCTCGGCGCTGCAGCTCGTCGGGCCGGGCGGGCAGACGTGGGCCGGCGCCGCCGCGATCGAGCGGCTGATCGACATCCTGCCGCGCGGCGCGTGGATCTCGTGGGTGTTCAAGATCCCGTTCGTGCGTGCGATCGCCGACCGCTTCTACCGCTGGTTCGCGCGCAACCGCTACCGGCTGGGCTGCGGCGAGCACTGCGCGCTGCGCCCCGCGACCTGACGGCGGGCGCGCAGGGTCAGCCGCGCGGCCCCTCGCCGTGCACCTCGGCGCCCGCCAGCTGCGCCTCGTGGTCGGCGCGGCGGCGCGCCTCGGCCAGCGCGCGCAGCCACTCCTCCACGCGCGCGGCGTCGTCGCCCTCGAGCGTCGCGTCCTCCTCCTGCACGCCGTCGGGCGCGGCACCGCCGCTCTCCTCGACCATCGCCTCGACCATCTCGCGCCACGTCGCGCGCTGCAGCCGCGAGCCGAGCGCCGCCATCGCCATCCAGTCGAACGCGCTCGCGGCGCGGTCGAGCACCTCGACCTCGAAGCGCAGCGCGTCGGCGCCGCGCGCGCGCACCGCGAAGCGCACCGCGCCCGCGAGCGGGTGCCCCTCGATCGTCTGCAGCGTGAGCATGGTGGCGTCGAGCTCCGCGACGCGCACCTGCACGGTGCCGCGCAGCGGGAGCGCCATCGTCACGGTCTGTCCTTCGGCCAGCACGGCGGTCGGCGTCCCCGGCTCCGCCTCGAGGTCCATCTGGTCGGGCGTGACCTCGTGGAAGCGTGCGCAGAGTCGCTGCAGCAGCTGCTCGGGCGTCGTGCGCGGATGCTGCACGTCGGCCCAGAAGCGGCGCCGCCGCAGCGCGCCGACGCCCTCGTCGGGCAGCTGTTCGGGCAGCGCGTCGAGCAGCCGGCGCAGCCCGTCGTCGAGCGGCGTGGGCGTCACGCGCAGCGCGTGCTGCAGCGCGTTGCGCGACGGGTCGTCGATGACGTTGCCCTCGGCCAGCATCGTGAGCTGGCTCTCGTTGATCGGCAGCGGCACGCCGAGCGCGCCCGCGACCTTCACGCCCAGCGCGGCGAGCGGGCCGGGGAGCGGCACGCGCAGCGGCTCGCGCCCGGTGAGCCGCGCGAAGCGGTCGAGCAGGTCGTGCATCGACGTCCGCTCGGGCCCCGCGACGTCGAGCGTCTGCCCCGCGAGGTCGTCGCGCTCCACCGCCTCGGCGAGGGCCTCGCCGACGTCGTCGGCCCACACGGGCTGGAACGGCTGGTCGCCGCCGGCGATCACGGGCACGGCGGGCAGCGTGCGCACCATGCGCAGCAGCAGCGACACGACCTCGTCGCCGGGCCCGTAGACGTTGCCCGGCCGCACGACCACCCACCGGCCGCCGAAGCGCCGCGCGATCTGCTCGCCCGCGTGCTTGCTGCGATGGTAGGGCGACGCGCCGCGCTCGGCGCCGAGCGACGAGACGTAGACGAGGTGCGGCACGCCCGCGCGCGTGGCCTCGTCGACGACGTGCTGCGTGCCCTCGACGTTCACGCGCGCGAACGTCGCGTGCGGCGGCGCCTCGTCGACGATGCCCACGAGGTGCAGCACCGCGTCGCAGCCGTCGGCGGCGCCGCGCAGCGTCCCGGGCTGCGTGACGTCGCCCGCGTGCGGCTCGACGCCGTCGGGCCACGTGCGGGCCTCCTCGTCCGCGTGGCGCGCCAGCAGCCGCACGGCGTGCCCGCGGCGCAGCAGCGCCCGCACCACCGCCTCGCCGACCACGCCGGAGCCACCGGTTACTAGAACACGCATGTGGGCGTGCGGTGCAGGCGGAGTGCCACAGTGCGCTGCGGGGGGGGGGGGGGGGGTGGCACGGGGGGGCGGGGCGGCCCGCGGGGGTTGGCCCCCCCTGCGGATCCACGGGCGCTCGGGCGCGCCGTCGTTGAATCCGCAGTCCGCAGCCCGCAGCCGGATTATTCCTCCCCCACGATCCCCGCCTCGATCGTCCCGCCCTCGCGCAGCTTCACCGGCTTGTCGCTCGACTTCCGGAGCCGGAGGTTCAGCAGCTCCACGCCCACCGAGAAGAACATCGCGAAGTAGGTGTAGCCCTTCGGGATGTGCTGGCCGAGGCCCTCGGCGACCAGGTTCGTGCCGATCAGCAGCAGGAACGAGAGCGCGAGCATCTTCACCGTCGGGTGACGGTCGACGAAGGTCGAGATCGGCCCCGCGGCGCCGAGCATGAACGCGAGCGCGATGACGTTGGCGGCGATCATGATGCGGATGTCGCTCACCATGCCGACGGCCGTGATCACCGAGTCGAGCGAGAAGACGATGTCGACCACGGCGATCTGCGCGACGACCGCCACCAGCCCCTTCGACACGGTGCCCTTTGCGCCGGCGCCCTCCGCCGCCGCGCCCTCGTCGCCCTCCAGCTTGTGGTGGATCTCGTAGGTCGCTTTCCCGATCAGGAACAGGCCGCCGAAGATCAGGATCAGGTCGCGCCCCGTGATCTGTCGCGCCTCCAGCTCCAGGAAGCGCAGCGTGCCGATCGTGAACAGCGGCGCCGTGAGCCGCGCGATCCAGCTGATGCTGAACAGCAGCGCGACGCGGGTGATGAACGCGCCCGCGAGGCCCAGCTTGCGCGCCTTCGGCTGCTCGGCGGGCGGCAGCTTCCCGGCGAGGATCGAGATGAAGATGATGTTGTCGATGCCGAGGACGATCTCGAGCGCCGTCAGCGTCAGCAGCCCGAGCCAGGCGTTCGGGTCGGAGAGGAAGTCCATGGGAGGTGAGGTCGGGGACGTGCGACGGGCC
>CBHYLO010000451.1:0-4333 GCA_966128675.1 uncultured bacterium
GCGAGGCCAGCGTCTCGTCGTCGGCGGCGTCGAGCAGCGCGGCGGCCGGCACCGTGCGCGCCAGCTCCGCCGGCCGGTGCCGGAACCACCACGAGAGCAGCAGCAGCTCGTCCACCTCGTGCGTCGGCACGGCCGCGGCCGCACGCTCGCGCGGCACGAACACGTCGCGCGCGAGGTCGCGCAGCCCGGCGGCGTCGGTCGCGCCGTGCGGGCGCGCGAGCTCCGCGCGCACGCGGCCGCGGCGCACCAGGTACACGCGGTCCTCCGCCGCGAGGCCCGGCACGACGTACGCGAAGCTCAGCGTCTCGACCGCGAAGCGCAGCCGCTCGAACTGCGCCTGCAGCGCCTCCAGGCGGTACACCTTGTCGCGCAGCGCGGCCGCGCGCTCGAACTCCATCGCCTCGCTCAGCGCGTCCATCTGCGCGCGCAGGTCCGCCAGCGGCCCGTCGTCGGCGCCCTCCAGGAAGCGGCGCGCCAGCGTCACGCGCGACGCGTACTCGCGCGTCGTGCAGCCCGCCACGCACGGCCCCAGGCACTTCTTGATCTCGTGGCGGATGCAGCGCGGCGTGCGCGACGCGAGCTGCACCAGCTCCGGCACGAACAGCTCGCCCTGGTCCGCGAAGCGCATGGGCGTGGCCTGCGCGCAGTCGCGCAGCCCGAGCGCGTCGGACAGCTCGCGCACGGCGTCCGCGACGCCCGACGCGCCCTGGAACGGCCCGTAGTACACGCCGCCGTCGGCGCTGCCGGTGCTGCCGCGCACGACGCTCAGCTTGGGCGCGGGGCCCTTCGTGAGCTTGATGAAGCTCCAGTGCCGCTCGTCGCGCTTCATGCGCACGTTGAAGCGGGGACGCCAGCGCTTGATCAGGCGCAGCTCCAGCAGCAGCGCCGCGAACTCGCTCGGCGTGTACTCCCACTCGATGTGCGACGCGTCGCGCAGGATGCGCGCGCTCTTGTCGTCGGGATACACGCCGCGGAAGTAGCTGAGCAGCCGCGTGCGCACCTTCTTCGCCTTCCCGACGTAGAGCACCTCGCCGTCGGGGCCGAGCATGCGGTAGACGCCGGGCATGTCGGCGGCCTCCGCGCGCACGAGCGCCTTCAGCGCGGGCAGGTGCGCGTCGGCCGCCGAGGCCAGCGCCGCGGCGACGATCGCCGGAATCTCGTCGGTCATCGCTGGCACCCGCGGCAGAACACCGTCTGGCGCCCGTCCACCTCGTGCGTCGCCTCCAGCGGCGCGGCGCAGCGCGCGCACGGCGCGCCCGCGCGGCCGTAGACCGCGAGCGCCTCGACGAAGGTGCCGCGCTCGCCGCGCGCGTCCACGTAGTCGCGGAAGCTCGTCCCGCGGCGCGCGATGGACTCCGAGAGCACCGACACCAGCGCGTCGCGCACGCGCCCCGACTCGGCCCGCGTGAGCGACGCCGCGGGGCGCGCCGGCGCCACGCGCGCGCGCCAGAGCGCCTCGTTCGCGTAGATGTTGCCGACGCCGACGAGCCGCTTCTGGTCCATGAGCACCTTCTTCACCGGCTGCCTCGACGTGCGCAGCGCGTCGTGCAGCGCCGCGCCGGTGAACGCCGGATCGAGCGGCTCGGGGCCCAGCGCGCCGGCGTACGCGTCGAAGCGCGCCGGGTCCATGAGAGCGACCGTGCCGAGCGCGCGGATGTCGCGGTAGTGCAGCGCGCGCCCGTCGTCGAGGCGGAAGGTGACGCGCACGAAGCCGCGCTCGCGCTCCGGGAGGCCGGAGCCGTCGCCGGGCGCGGCCTCCAGCAGCAGCGCACCCGTGAAGCGCGGCTGCACCACGAGCCGGTCGCCGCCGTCGAGGTCGAGCACCACCAGCTTCGCGCGCCGCCACACGCGCGCGATGCGCGCGTCCCGCACGCGCGCCGCGAGCGCGCGCGCGTCCACCTCGCGCAGGACGGACGGGCGGGGGACGGCGACGGCGACGATGCGCGCGCCCGGGAGCGCGGCGTCGAGGTCGCGGGCGATGGTCTCGGTCTCGGGCAGCTCGGGCATCGCGAAGGCTACGCGCGCCCGACGTCCGGAACGCGGGCGGTGCTAGGAGGAGCGCCGGCGCGCGACCTCGCGCCAGCCGATGTCCGTGCGGTACTGCTTCCCGGCAAACTGCACCTGCCCGGCTGCGGCGCGACTGAGGGTCTGCGCGTCCTCGAACGTGTCGGCCACCGCCGTCACCGCGAGCACGCGCCCGCCGGCGGTCACGAGCCGCCCCGACGCGTCGCGGGCGGTGCCGGCGTGAAAGAGATATACCCCTTCCGGGACCTGTTCGGGTAGGGCGATCGGGTCGCCGGTGCGGGGGCGGTCCGGATACCCCGCAGCCGCGACGACGGTCGTCACCGCGGCGGCCGGCGCGTCGCCGACGTCCAGCTCCACCTCCGCCAGGTCGGGCAGCGCGCCGTCGACCGCGATCGCGCGCATCCAGTCGCCGATCGGCATCCAGTCCAGGTACGGGAGCAGCGCCTGCGTCTCGGGGTCGCCGAAGCGGCAGTTGAACTCCACGACCTTCGGGCCGTCGGCGGTCAGCATCAGCCCCGCGTACAGCAGCCCGGTGAACGGGCGGCCGGCCTCGCGCATCGCGCGCAGCGTCGGCTCGATGATCGTCGCGTCGACCGCCTCGAGCAGCTCGCCGGCGGCCTCGGTCTCCATCGTCCCGACGGGCACGTACGCGCCCATGCCGCCCGTGTTCGGCCCCCGGTCGCCGTCGGCGAGGCGCTTGTGGTCCTGCGCCGCCGGGAGCCCGATGACGTTCGTCCCGTCGGTGAGGAAGAAGAGCGAGACCTCCTCGCCCTCCATGTACTCCTCGACCAGCACCTCGGCCCCCGCCTGCCCGAAGCCGCCCTCGACGAGCATGAAGTCGATCGCGCGGTCGGCCTCCTCCAGCGTCATCGCGACGACGACGCCCTTGCCGGCCGCGAGCCCCGAGGCCTTGATGACGACCGGCGCCCCGAAGGCGCGCGCGGCCGCCTTCGCGGCGGCGGGATCGGTGTGCAGCTCGGCGCGCGCGGTCGGCACGCCGGCGTCGAGCATCAGCTGCTTGGAGAACGCCTTCGAGGTCTCGATCTCGGCCGCCGCGGCGGTGGGGCCGAAGACGGGCAGCCCGCGCGCCCGGAACCGGTCGACGAGGCCCGCCGCCAGCGGCGCCTCGGGCCCGACGAGCGTCCAGTCGACGCGCTCCGACTCGGCCAGGTCCGCCAGCGCCTCGACGTCGGTCGCCGACACGGGGACGCAGCGCCCCAGCTCCGCGATCCCGGGGTTCCCAGGGGCCGCCACGATCTCCGTGTCCGGGCGCTCGCGCCGGAGCTTCCAGGCCAGCGCATGCTCGCGGCCGCCGCCGCCGATGATGAGGACTTTCATGGCGGCGGAAGATACACGGGGCGGCCCGCCGGCATTGCGGGCCGCCCCGGGTGGCGCGTCGGCAAGCCGCTCCGCGGTGAATCGTCAGCGGGAGCGGCTCGCGGGTAGCATTGTAGCGGGGGAACGTGCCCACGATCGCCAGGCCGTCGGCGCTCAGCTGCCCCCTGAAGGTGCTCCTCGCGTTCGACTCGCCCCCGTTCTCGATGGAGAGCGTGACGACGCCGGCGCCGGTGATCGAGCCGAGGAACTTGTACTTCCCGCCCTCCGAGAGCCCGACGACGGTGCGCTCCACGTCGCCGTCGAGCGCGCCGTCCTTCTGGTCGATGCGCACGATCCAGCTCTCCTGGCGCGTCGAGCTCGGATAGGAGAGGAGCCCGGACCACGTGGCGGCGACATCGGCGTAGGCGACCGGCGTGGGCGACCGCCCCCGCCCCCAGAACAACAAGTTCCACCTCACGCCCACCCCCCCCCCCCCGCACAACGCCCAGCCGGGCTGGCGTGGGCCCGGAGATGACGACGTTCCCGGTCTCGCCCTCGCCGCCGCGGCGGAACTGCGCCGTGCCGGGCTGGCGGAGGGCGGTGGGGCCGTCGCCGGCGCACGCGGCGGCAAGCAGGAGCGGGGTGGCGACGACGACGGCGCGGATGCAGCGGCGGAAGCTCACGGGATCGACTCCTCGGAGGGGTGGCGGGAACGGCGCACAATGCCGTGCCACCAGAATCCGTTGCAACGGGCAATTTGTCAATGGCCGCGCCCGCCGGGGGTGATCGATGAGGCGGAGGACGGAACGGCGGAGGGCGGAAGCGCAGACGACGGAAGGGCGTGAGACGGTGGGGCGGACCTCTCGGCTTGTCGCGTCAAGCTCGAAGGGTCCGCCGTTGCGTTTCACGCTCCATCGTTGTTCGCTTCTCCGTCCTCCGCCGTTCCGTCGTCCGCCGTTCCGTCCTCCGCTACTCCGTCTTCCGCTTCTCG
>CBHYLO010000452.1:0-4320 GCA_966128675.1 uncultured bacterium
ACCGGGAGCATCGCCAGGCGCGGCGTCTGCCGCCCGCGGCGGTGCGGCGCGATGTCGCTGAACGACCAGTAGAGGTCCGCGGTCAGCAGCGGCCCGCGCGTCGTGACGCCCAGGCCCTGCGCGTGCTCGGTGCGCAGCGTGACGCGCCGCGTCGCGCCCGCACGCAGCACGCTGTCGCGGGTGACCACGCGCACCGTCGGCGTGTAGCCCGCGTCCTTCATCGCCAGATGGAAGCGCGCCCACATGTCGACGTGGCGCAGCGTGCTGTCGGTCGCGTTGCGCACGTCGAACGTGATGGTCGGGTAGCGCCCGCCCGCGCCGTGCACGTTCGTCACCTCGAGGATCGGCCGCGGCGTGGAGCGGTCCGCGAGGTCCACGCCGGTGCGCCGCTTCACCTCGTCGCGCAGGCGGCCCTGGTAGACCCACGACGGCAGCATGCCCGCGCGATGCGCGAGGATGCCGCCGCCCAGGAGCAGCGCCCAGACGACGGACCAGACGGTGGTGCGGTTGCTCCTCGAGCGCATGCGCGTGCGGGTCTCTGCGGGTCTCTGCGTGACGGGTGCGGGGCCGGCGTCCAGGCTACGCCCCGCGCGCCGGCCCGGCAAGCGCGTCGTCGAGCGCGCGGGCGAGCGCCGCGAGCCCCGCCTGCACGTCCGCGCGCCGCCGCGCCGCGTGGCGGCCGAGCGTCCAGGCGAGGTTCTCGAGCAGGCCCCAGGCGCGCACGCGCGGCGCGAGCGCGGCCGGCCGCCCGTGCGGATAGCGCCGCAGCACCGCGTCCAGCATGGCCTCGCCGTGGTCCTCGCGCAGGAAGATCAGGTCGCGCGCGGGATCGCCGGTCGCGAGGTCGCCGAAGTCGAGGATGCCCGTGATGCGCCCGGTCGCGGGATCGTGGAGCACGTGGTCGGGCGAGAGGTCGCGGTGCAGCACGACTGCCGGCACGTCGTCGTCCTCCGCCCACGCCGCGAGCGTCGCGTCCAACCGGTCGCGCACGTCCGGCGCGAGCAGCGCGTGCAGCGCGCGCGCCGACGCCTCGCGCAGCCGGCGCGCGTACGCGGCGCGCGTCAGCGCGGGCAGCGCGCACGGCCGCACCATCGCCACGGGCAGCTCGTGCAGCGCGGCCAGGAAGCCCGCGAGCTCCGCGGCCGCCCGCTCGCGCCGCGCGGTGCGCAGGCGCAGCCAGCGCGCGCGCGTGAGCACCACGCCCGTGACCTCCTCGTGCACGCTGAACGCGCACCGGTCGCCGTGTCGTGCGAAGGTCGGGCGCGGGACCGCGACGGGCAGGTGGTCCGCGATGCGCGCCATCGCGCACGCCTCGCGCTGGAGCGCCTCGGCCGCCTCGGCGCTGCGCGCGACGCGCACGACCGTCGTGTCGCAGCGGAAGGCGAGGCTGTGGTCGCCCCGGCCGATCGGCACGAGCGCGGCGTCGGGCGGCAGATGGGCGCGCACGCGCGCCGCGGCGTCGGCGTAGGTGCGCGGCCAGCGCGCGTCCGCGATCGCGTCCACCGCGCTCAGCGCACCACCAGGATCGCGCTGCCGGTGACCTGCGGCGGGAGCGAGCGCGACTCCGGCCCGCGCACCCACACCGTCACCGCGCGGCCGACGGTGAGGTCCGCGGGGCGCGCGGCGCGGCCGTCGGCCCACAGCAGCAGCGAGTCGGGATCGACGCGCACGAGGGCCGCCGGCTGCCGTGACGAGCCGTCGTCCGTGCGCCGCGCGCGCACCAGCACCCGCACGCTCCCCGACGCCTCGACCGACCGTTCGGCGATCGGGCCACTGACGTAGGGCGTGTCGCTGCGCACCGCGAGCGCGAACGGCAGCGCCTCCGGCGGCGCGGCCGCGGACCGGCAGGCGGCGAGCAGGAGGGCGGCGCCGAGCAGCCGGGCCGCGCGGGGACGTCGCATCGATCGGTCTCCGATGGAGGGGTCACCCGCCAGTACCCGCGCCGGCGGGCCGCCGGTCACCAGCGTCGCGTCCACGTCACGTTCGGCGGCGGATGCGCCGCGTGGTCGCCTGCCCCTCGGGCGCGGCCCCCGGACAGGCCGTGGCGTCCTCCGTGTCCTCGTGCAGCACGCGCTCCCAGCCGCGCGGCAGCCGCTGGTCCGCGCAGACGTCGAGCTCCGCGCCGCGCGGCAGTCCCGAGTGGCGCGTGAGCACCATGCTCGTCGCGAGGCTGTCGACGCCGGTGCGCGCGGGGCACTGCGAGCCGGCGCCGTCCACGTACGCGACGGCGATCCAGCCGCGCGGCACGCCGCTCGTGCGGCAGGCGCGGCGCTCGCCGGCGTAGCGCGTGCCCGTGCCGGGCCCCGGCAGCTCGCCGGGCGGCAGGACGGACGGCGGGACCTCGGGGCGCGTCGGCCCGGTCACCGGGATCACGCTCGTGCCGGGCGGCGCGCCGGGCAGCGTGCGCGGCGACGCGCCGTCGCGGGTGTCGCCGTGGATGGAGCCCACGCGGACCGCGCCGCACGCGGTCGCGCCGAGCAGCGCGAGGACGACGACGCAGTGCACGGACGGACGCGGCATCGGGAGCGCTCTCGGGGCGAGGAGGGCCGGCCGGGCGCGCCGCCTCGCGCGCCCGGCCCGGAAGCTACGGCGCGCCGGTCGGCGGCGTGAGGGACGCGGCGGAGGCGTCGGTCATGCGGGCCGCACGATCGCGCGGCCGACCCCGTAGGCGAGCGCGCCGGCCGCGAGCCCCGAGCCGGCGACCGTCACCCACCAGCCGGGCCGGCGCGGCATCGCGGTCAGCGGGCGCTCCTCGCCGGCGGCGACCTCGCAGCGCGCGGGCGCCGTCAGGTAGCGGCCGCCCGCGTCGCGGCAGGCGTCGACGAGCGCCGCGACGTGGACGCTGCGCGCCGCGATCGCGCCGACGAACGCCGCGAGGAAGAGCCGCGCGGAGCGGCGCACGCGCGCGGTGCGGTCGCCGCGCTCCGTGTGCGTCATCGCGCGGCCCGCCGGCGGCCCGGCATCACCGATACAGCCAGTACGGCCGCGTCGCGTCCTGGAAGCGGCGCGACTCGTCGGCGAAGGCGCGCAGCAGCGCCGTCACCGCCGCGTCGCTGGTGGTCACCGCGGTGCGGAGCCGCGCGTCGCCCGCCAGCCGGTCCATGTGCGCCTCCCGCCACACGAGCGCCGTCGGATGGCGCGCCGCGATCTCGCGCAGCATCCACGCGCCCACCTCCACCGGCACGATGCGCTCGCGGTCGGTGACGGTCACCTGCACCATCGGGATCGTCAGCCCGCCGTGCTTCTGCCCGGCCGCGACGGCCTTGGACGTCGAGTCGAAGCGCACGCCCGGGAGGTTGCGCGCGTTCAGCGCCGCGGCGATCGCGCCGGCGTCGGTGAGCCACGGCGCGCCCGCGACGCGGAACGGCGCGTCGGTGCCGCGCCCCTCGCTCAGGTTCGTGCCCTCGAAGAACACGGTGCCCGTGTAGACGATCGTCGCGTCCAGGTCGCGGAGGTTCGGCGACGGGTTGACCCACGGCAGCCCGGTCGCGTCCCACCACTGCGCGCGCGTGTAGTTGCGCATCGGGATCACGGTCAGCGACGGCAGCGCGATCTGCCTCGTGCCCTGTAGATAGCGGAGCAGCTCGCCCGGCGTCAGGCCGTAGCGCAGCGCCACCGGGAACTGCCCGACGAACGACCGGTACTTCGGGTCGAGCATGCCGCCCTCCACGCGGTCGGCGCGCACGGGGTCCGGGCGGTCGAGCACGATGAACGGCTTGTTGGCCGAGTCGGCCGACAGCGCCATCGTCCACTCGTAGGTGTAGACGCGCGCGCCGACGTCCTGGATGTCGTAGACGAGCACGTCGACGTCGCGCAGCATGGAGTCGGACGGCGTGTTGCGCTGGCCGTAGAGCGAGTGGATCGGGATCCCCGTCGCGCTGTCGCGCGTGGAGGCGATCTTCGCGCCCGCGTCGGCCGCGCCGCGGATGCCGTGCTCCGGCGCGAACAGCGCCACCAGCTTCACGCCCGGCGCGCGGTACAGCAGGTCGATGGTGCTGGTGCCCGCGCGGTCGCGCCCCGAGTGGTTGGTGATGAGGCCCACGCGCTTGCCGCGCAGCAGGTGCAGCGAGTCGCGCAGCAGCACCTCGACGCCGGGGACGACGCCCTCCGGCGACGCCGTGGGGGCCGGCGCCGGGTCCTTGGTCACGCGCGGCGCGGACTGCGCGGCGGCGGTGGTGACGACGACGGTGGCGAGGAGCGCGACCGCGGCGGCGGCGCGCGCGATCGAGGGAGCGGCTGGCGAGCGCATGATGGATACGTCGGGGAGGACGGCGCGCCGACGTTGACGGCGCGGCCGCCGCGCGCCAACGTGGCGCGCCG
>CBHYLO010000453.1:0-4315 GCA_966128675.1 uncultured bacterium
CCATACACCGGCAGCGCGAACCCCTGCTCGATCTCCAGCGCGCGCCCGAACGCCGACGGCTGCAGCCGCGGCGCCTGCAATGCGGCATACGGCTCCTGCCCCCACCCCGCGATGCGCAGCGCGACCTGGCCGACGGCCGTCGGGATGTACGCCGCGCCGCCCGCGCCCAGCCCGAAGCGCACGCGGTCGCCCTCCAGCATCAGCGTCGGCGTCAGCGCGCTCCCCGGCTTCCGCCCGGGCGCCCGCTCCCCGCGCCCGAACAGGTTCCCGCTCGAGTTGAGCCACACGCCTTCCGCGTAGACGCCCGAGCCGAACAGCACGCCCACGCTCGACGTCAGCGACACCGCGTTCCGCTCGGCGTCGATCACCACCAGGTGCGACGTCTGGCTCCCGTTCGCCTCGTGATCGGAGGCATCGAACGCGTCCGATGCGTCGGCATCACCCGGTGCGGACGCCGCCGGACGCGCCGTCGCCGGATACGGATCGAGCGACGCGCACCGCGCCTCCACCGCGACGTTCTCCTGCGTCCACGCGTCGCCGCGCGCCAGCGTGTCGCGCACGGGCTGACCGACCAGCGCCACGCGCGTCCCCGCGAACGCGGCGCTCGACAGCCCGCGCACCGGACCCGGCGCCCACTCCGGATGCCCGCGCAGCAGCGAGCGGTCCGCGACGCTCACGCGCACCGCGTCCGCCATCCGCACCGCGCTCTCCGGATCGCGCGTCGGATCGCCCATCCGCGTCAGCCCGCTCCGCTCGGCCAGCTGCAGCAGCTCCGCCATCGACGCCCCCGCCACCGGCGACGGCGCGCCGAGCACCGTGAAGCGCCCGAACGCGCTGCACACCGGACGGCGCATCGCGGGCGCGTACGCCGCGAAGTCGCGCGCGTCGAGCAGGCCGCCCACGCTGCGCGTCTTCTCCGCCACGCGGCGCGCGAAGTCGCCCGTGTAGAACGCCGATGCGCCGTCGCGCGCGATCGCCTCCAGCAGCGTCGCCAGCTTCGGCTGCACCAGCCGGTCGCCGACCTTCAGCACCTCGCCGCCCGGCATGAACAGCGCGGCCGCCTCGGGATCGGCCTTCAGCTTGTCGACGGAGGCCGAGAAGAGGCGGTGGTTCAGCGGGCCGACGACGAAGCCGTCGCGCGCCAGCGCGATCGCGGGCGCGAGCACCTGCGCGCGCGTCAGCTTCCCGCGCTTCGCCTGCCAGTCGAGCAGGCCACTGACGAAGCCCGGCACGAGCGCGGTGCGCGGCTGCCGCGCGTCGCCGCCGTCGAACACCGCGGGCCCACCGGGCGCCTGCGGATCGGGACGCCCCCACGCGGGGTCCGCGCCCGCCTGCCCCATCGCCTCCATCACCTCGGCGCGCTTCTCCTTCGCCAGCCACGCCACACCCACCGCGTAGCCGCCGAGCCCCGTCTGCGACGGATCGACGACGCCGAGCGCGAAGGAGGCGGCCACCGCGGCGTCGATGGCGTTGCCGCCCTGCGCGAGCATCGCGAGCCCCGCGTTCGACGCGTCGGCGGCGCTGGTGACCACGACGCCGCGGCGCGACTCCACGCGCTTGCCCGCGAGCGGCGGCTCGGCCGACGTGACGGACGACGAGGCGCGCGGCGCGGCGCACGCGGCGAGCGTGAGCGCGACGGGCGCGAGGAGCGGGAGGCGGGACGTGCGGACGGTCGGTGACATCGGGCGGCGGCGAGAGGACGGCGGAACGTGCGACCGCCAATGCTACGCTCCGGCACGTCGCGGCGCTGTCTCCGTCAATCCGGAGCGTCGGCGCGCCGGTCCCCTCCCCTGTTGGGAGGGATACGGATGCTCCGGATCGAGCGGATGCTCCGGATCGCTCCGCGTGGCGGCGACGCCTCGTGCGCTCCGCGGAGCGATCCGCTCGATTCGCCGCATCCGGAGCATCCGTATCCTCCCCACAGGCAAACAGGTCCGGCGCGCCGTGCACGGGTCGGCGAACTGTGGGCTGCGGATGCTCCGGCTGAGACGGGTCATGCGGCTAGGTCCAGGGGGGGGCGGCGTCCCCAGCGCCCGTGCGGCGCGAGCCGTCTCATCCGGCGCATCCGGAGCATCCGTAGTCAAACGCGTAGTTCGTGCAGGCGAAGTGCGACGCCGGCCGCCGAGGGCACGCAGCCGGATCCGCAGCCCGCAGCCCGCAGCGCTCTACGGCTTCGGCGCCCGGTCCGGCGGATCGAGCGGAACGTTCGTCAGCCCCAGCTCCTCCAGCAGCCCGCGCGCGATCGCCGGCCCGTTGCCGCTCACGCGCCGCACAGCGACCAGGCGCTCGCGGTACCAGCGCCCGCGCTTCGTGTCGAGGTCGTCGTAGCGCACGCCGCCGCCGCTGCTGCTGGAGTGGAGGATGCGGCCGTTCCCCGCGTAGAACGCGACGTGGCTGATCGCCTCGCCCGGGTTCGCGAACATCACCAGGTCGCCCGGCCCGGCGGCGTCCCAGCGCGTCGGGCGGCGCGTGCCCGCCACCGCCTGCTGGCGCGACGTGCGCGGCAGCCGCACGCCCTCGCGGTCGTAGACGTACTGCACGTAGCCCGAGCAGTCGAAGCCCGTGCGCGGCGACGTGCCGCCCCACCTGTACTTCACGCCCAGGTAGTCGTCGGCCAGCCGGAGGACGCGCGCCGGCGCCGCGGTGCCGGTCGTCGTCGGCGCCGGGGTGCGGGACGGCGCGCGGCGCGACGGCTCGCGCGTCGGGTCGGGGAGCGTGATCGGCACGCCGCCGACGCTCATGGTGCAGCCGCCGGCCGTGGCGCCGACGGTGGCGAGCGCGCAGGCCAGGGCGGCCGCGCGCACGGAGGGAATGCGGGAGGACATCGGGGGCTCCATCGGGACGTCGCCCGCACGGCGATGCATCGCGCCCGCCACCGCGCCGCGCGCCCGCGTCCCGCGCGCAACCGCTTGCCCGACCGCGCCTTGCCTCCCGCGCCCCCCCGCCGGGCGCCCCCGCCCTGTCGTCAGGTGGGGACGCGAGCCGTCCTCCGATTCACTCCGCGCGCAGCGCCGTCACCGGCTCCACGCGCGCGCCCGCCCGCGCCGGCAGCAGCGACGCCAGCGCCGCCACCGCCAGCAGGCCCGCGGCCGTCGCGGCCAGCGTGGGCGCGTCGGTCGGCGCGACGTCGAACAGCAGCGCCGCCAGCGCGCGGTTCGCGAGCAGCGCGCCCGCGAGCCCCGCCGCCGTCCCCACCGCCGCGACCGTCAGCGCGCGGCGCACCACCAGCCACGCGACGTCGCGCGCCGTGGCGCCGAGCGCCATGCGCACGCCCAGCTCGCGCGTGCGCTGGCGGACGGTGGTGGCCATCGTGCCGAACAGCCCCACCGCCGCCAGCAGCACCGCCGACGCCGCGAACGCGCCCAGCAGCAGCGCGTTCAGCCGCGGCTGCGCCAGCGGCGCCTCGCGCAGCGTCTCGAACGGCGTCGCGCTGGCGAGGGCGACGCCCGGCGCGCGCTCCGCGAGCGCGCGGCGCAGCGCGGGCGCCACCTGCGCCGGCGCGCCGGCCGCGCGCACCACGAGCGTCGTCGGCACGAACGGGAAGAACGACTGCGCCAGCGGGAAGTACACGCTCGGCCGCGCCTCGCGCAGGTCGCGGTAGCGCGTCTCGGGGACGATGCCGACGACGGTGAAGGTGCGTCGCGCCTGCGGAGGGCCCATCTGCAACCGCTTGCCGACCGGGTCCGCATCGCCCCAGTAGAGCCGCGCCGCGCGCTCGCTCAGCATCACCACCGGCGGCGCGCCCTCGCCGTCCGCGTCGACGAACGCGCGCCCGCGCGTCACCGGCAGGCCGAGCGTCGCGAAGTACTCCGGCGCGACGACCTCCATGTTCAGCAGCGGGCTCGCGGCGGCGTCCCGCTCCGACTGCCCCTCGGCCTCGAGTCGCCCGTCCCACCCGCCGGAGCCCGCGTACGGCACCGCGACCACGGGCGACGCCCCGCGCACGCCCGGCAGCGCGCGCACCGTGGGCAGCAGCTGCGCCAGCATCGCGCGCTGCTTCGCGGGCGTGTCGTACGCGTCCTGCCGCAGCGCCAGCTCCGCCACCAGCAGCCGCCCGCCGTCGAACGCGAGCTCCGCGCGCTCGAGGTTCCGCAGGCTGCGGCCGATGAGCCCCGCCGCCGCGAGCACGAGCAGCGCGAGCGCCACCTGCCCGGCGACGAGCGCCTCGCGCAGCCGCCGCGCGCCGCGCCCCGCGCCGTGCCGCGCGCCCGAGCGCAGCGCGCCCTGCACGTCCACGCGCGACGCGAGCACCGCGGGCGCGACGCCGGCCAGCAGCATCGTCACCGCGGTCACCGCGGCCGCGCCCAGCAGGGCG
>CBHYLO010000454.1:0-4312 GCA_966128675.1 uncultured bacterium
CCCCGCCCCCCCCCCCCCCACCCCCCCCCCCCCGCCGCCCCCCCGGCGGCGCGCCGTCGTGTAGCGCACTACGAACGGCCCGACGCGTGCGACGCGCCGGGCGGAGCGACTCAGGCCGACTTCTTCGCGGCCGACTTGCGCGCCGTCGTCTTGCGGGTGGCCTTGCGCGCCGTCGTCTTGCGGGCGCCGCCCTTCTTCGCGGCCGCGCGCTTCGTGCCGGCGCGCTTCGCGGTGGACTTCTTGGCGGCCGACTTGCGCGCCGTCGTCTTCTTCGCGCCCGTCGCCTTGCGGGCCGCGCCCTTCTTCGCCGCGCCGCGGGCGGCGGTCTTGCGCGTGCCGGCCTTCTTGGCGCTGGCGCGCTTCGCCGTCGACTTCTTCGCGGTGCCCTTCTTCGCCGCGCGCTTCGTGCCGCGCTTCGCGGCGCCCTTCTTGGCGGTCTTGGTAGCAGCCATGAGCTCTCCTGGTGCGGGTCGTTCCCGCGGTCCCCCGGTGGAACGCGGGCATCCCGACGGCGCGCGCACTGGGTGCGACGCGACGTCGAGACGGCGTGAGCCCGAGCGCGCGGACGCGACGGGCGAATCGTCGGCGCGGCGTCGGCTGGCGGAGCTCCAGCCTCCGACGACGCGCGGTGGTGTTGGCGCGGGGTGCAGCGACTGCGACTGCGTTGCGACTTCGGTCGTGCGGTCGTGCGGCCGTGCGACTGCGAGCGGTCTGCGTGCTGCCTGCGTGCCGATTGCGGTGGGATGCGACGGGCGGCGCGTCGCGGCGCGCGGATCCGACGCGTGCGACGCTCGTCCGCCGCGGGTCCGACTGCGGTCCGTCGCGCAGCGCATCGCCGAATGGACGGTCGATGCGCGAAATGGTAACATCGTGCGCACCATCTTCGTCGCGTGGCGCGAAATTAGAGGTCCCGCGCTCATCGCGCAATCCTCACGCGCACCGACGGATGCGCATCGACGCATGCGCGGCGTCGGACGCGACGCGGCACGCGCGGTCGCGCGCGGCGTCCGCTCGACACTCACCATCACCGCGGCACCGTCGGCGGCGCGTCGACGCGGCGCCGCAGCGGAGCACCGGACATGGATCTCGGACTGACGGGCCGCGTCGCGCTGGTCACCGGCGCCTCGAGCGGCCTCGGACTCGCCATCGCGCAGGAGCTGGCCGCGGAGGGCGCGGCGGTCGCAATGGTAGCACGTCGCGCCGATCTCCTGCAGCGCGAGGCGGCGGCGCTGGTGGCGCGGACGCACCACCGCGTGCTGCCGCTGGCGGCCGACGTCACCGACGCCGACGCCACCGCGCGCGCGGTCGACGAGGCGATGGCGACGCTGGGCCCGATCGACATCCTGGTCGCGAACGCCGGCGGCCCGCCGTCGACGACGTTCGCCACGACGACCGACGCGCAGTACCGCGCCGCGCTGGAGCTCAACCTGCTGGCGTCGATCCGGCTCGCGCAGCGCTGCGTGCCGGCGATGCGCGAGCGCCGGTGGGGCCGCGTGATCTTCCTGACGTCGATGGCGGCGAAGCAGCCGCAGCCCGGGCTCCTGCTCTCCAACACGGCGCGCGCCGGGCTGCTGGGCTTCGCGAAGACGCTGGCGACGGAGTGCGCGCCGGACGGCGTGCTGGTGAACACCGTGCTGCCGGGGCACTTCGAGACGGCGCGCGCGCGCGAGCTGGCCGAGATGCGCGCGGCGCGCGACGGGCGCCCGGTGGACGACCTGCTCGCGGCGCGCACGCAGGCGATCCCCGTGGGGCGATCGGGCGCGCCGCGCGAGATGGCGGCGGTGGTCGCGTTCCTGGCGTCGGAGCGGGCGAGCTTCGTCACCGGCACGGCGCTGCAGGTGGACGGCGGCCAGATCACGTCGCTGCTCTAGCGCGGGGCGGCGGCGTGGGCGGGCGGGCTTCCCCTCCCGCCCACTTCCCGGCCACCTTTCGCGCGCGCCGACGGCTGCACCGAGCGGGCGCCCGACACACGAACCGAGTCCACGCGGAGCGAGCGCTTGAAGGCGTTGGTGAAAGAGACGGCCGGCCCGGGCTTCGCCCTGCGCGAGGTGCCCGAGCCGCGCATCCGGGACGACGAAGTGCTCATCCAGGTGCGCCGCGCGGGCGTGTGCGGCACCGACGTCCACATCTACGAGTGGGACGACTGGGCGCGCGGCCGCTGCCGGCCGCCGTTCGTGGTCGGCCACGAGTTCGCCGGCGACGTGGTCCAGGTGGGCGCCCTGGTGGAGAACGTGAAGGTGGGCGACCGCGTCACGGCGGAGGGCCACATCGTCGACGGGATGTGCCTGCTCTGCCGCACCGGCAACGCCCACGTCTGCCCGCACACGAAGATCATCGGCGTGGACCGCGACGGCTGCTTCGCCGAGTACATCGCGATGCCGGCGACCAACGTCTGGCACCTGGACGCCAACGTCTCCTACGAGATCGGCGGCATCCACGACCCGATGGGCAATGCCTTCCACACGGCGCTGACGCACACCGAGATCCCCGGCGCGACGGTGCTGGTGACGGGCTGCGGCCCGATCGGCTGCTTCGCGGTCGGCATCTGCAAGGCGGCGGGCGCGTCGCGCATCATCGCCTCGGACGTGAACCCGAAGCGCCTGGAGCTGGCGCGGCGCATGGGCGCGCACGACACGGTGCACCCCTCCGAGGCGGCCGCCGCGGTGGAGCGCGCGACGGGCGGCTACGGCGTGGACGTGGTGCTGGAGATGTCGGGCGTGCCGGCGGCGATCCACCAGGCGTTCGCGCTCGTGCGCGTCGGCGGGCGGGTGCAGATGCTCGGCATCCCCGCCAAACCGATGGAGGTGAACTTCGCCTCCGAGGTGATCTTCAAGGGGATCACGATCTACGGCGTGGTGGGCCGCCGCATGTACGACACCTGGCACCAGATGACCCGCTTCCTGCGCTCGGGCGAGTTCGACCCGACGCCGGTCATCACGCACCGCTTCCCGCTCGAGGGGTTCGACGACGCGATCCACGCGATCAAGAGCGGCGAGGCGGGCAAGGTCGTGTTCGAGATCGCCTGACGCCCGACGACGCCAAGCCTCCGATGTACGAGAACGATCACGACGACATCCTGACCGCCGCCCGCGCCGGCGACGTCGACGAGACGGCGGCCGTCCTCTCGATGGACAACCGCCTGACGCGCGCCACCGACGCCGAGGGGCGCACGCCGCTGCACCTGGCCGCCGCGGGCGGGCACCGCGAGACGGTCGAGCTGCTGCTGCACAACAACGCCGACCCGCAGGCGCGCGACCGCGCCGGCCAGACCGCGCTGGCGCTGGCCGAGCGGGCCGGACACGCCGCCGTCGCCGCCGTGCTCCGCGCCGCGGGCGCGTCCTGACCACCGCCGCCCCCACCGTCCCGTGGCCATCAACCCGACCTTCGTCCAGGACTTCGAGGCGCAGATCGCGCAGCTCAAGGCCGATCGCGTCTACAAGCGCCTGAACCACCTCGACTCGCCCCAGGGTCCGCGCGTGCGGATGGAGGGCCGCGGCGAGGTGCTGATCCTCTCGTCGAACAACTACCTCGGCCTCGCCAACGACCCGGCGGTCGTGGAGGCGGGCCACGAGGGGCTGCGCCGCTACGGCGCGGGCACGGCGAGCGTCCGCTTCATCTGCGGGACGTTCACGGTGCACCGCGAGCTGGAGACGGCGCTCGCCCGCTTCGTCGGCACCGAGGCCGCGCTGTCGTACGTGTCGGCGTGGAACGCCAACGAGGCGCTGACCGCGACGGTCGTCGAGGCGGGCGACTTCGTGATCTCCGACGAGCTGAATCACGCGTCGATCATCGACTCGATCCGGTTGGCGAAGGCGATCAAGAAGTGCACGACCGCCGTCTACAAGCACTCGGACCTGGACGACCTGCGCGCGAAGCTGCGCGCGAACCGCGACGCGAAGCGGAAGCTGATCTGGACCGACGGTGTGTTCTCGATGGAGGGCTCGATCGCGAAGCTGCCGGACATCCTGCAGATCGCCCGCGAGGAGAACGCGGTGGTGGTGATGGACGACTCGCACGCGACGGGCGTCCTCGGCAGGACCGGGCGCGGCACGGCGGAGCACTTCGGCGTGCTGGGCGAGGTGGACGTCATCACGTCGACGCTCGGCAAGGCGCTGGGCGGGGCGGCGGGCGGCTTCATCGCCGGGCCGGCGGCGCTGGTGGACATGATGACGCAGCGCTCGCGTCCGCAGCTGTTCTCGAACGCGCTGCCGCCGACGGTGGCCGCGAGCTCGCTGGCGGCGGTGGAGCTGACGGAGCGCGAGCCGGCGCGCGTGGAGACGCTGCGCGAGAACGCGCGCTACTTCCGCGAGCG
>CBHYLO010000455.1:0-4310 GCA_966128675.1 uncultured bacterium
CGGCGCGCGAGTCGGCCTGCGGCTGGCGAGCGATCGCCCGGTCGGTCGAGCGGTCCGGCGGCAGCTCGAGGACCGGCGCGAGGAGCAGCGGGGCCGCCGCGAGGAGGCGGACGGCGTGGCGGGGGATCGGCATCGGGGCTCCCGTCGGGGTGGTGCGCCGCGAGGTGCGGTGCGCAGGCCCACGATGCCGCGCGCGGCGGCGGGAGTGGTGGAGGCCCGATGGCGGGGTTGTGTGGGAACTATGACGGCGGCGGCGCCGACGCGGCCGGCGTGGCGTCGAAGCGGTAGCCCGACTTCCACACCGTGACGATGTGGCGCGGGTGCGCGGGATCGACCTCCAGCTTCCGGCGCAGCTCCGCGACGTGCGAGTCCACCGTGCGCGACAGCACGAACGCGCCGTAGCCCCACACCTCCGTCAGCAGCTCGACGCGCGTGGCGACCGCGCCGTCGCGGTGGATGAGCGCCAGCAGCAGCTCGAACGCCTTGGGCGTGAGCGCGCACGGGCGCCCGCCGCGCGTGACCGTGCGCGCGGCGGCGTCCACCACCACGTCGCCGAAGCGGATCAGGTGCGACGGCGCGGCGGCGGGCGCGCGCGCGGCCGCGCGCCGCAGCAGCGCGTTGACGCGCTCGATCAGCTCCAGCACGCCGAACGGCTTGGTGACGTACTGGTCGGCGTCCAGCCGGAAGCCGCGCACCTTGTCCGCCTCCTCGCCGCGCGCGGTGAGGATGATGACCGGCACCGCGTTGCGCTCCTTCCGGATGGCCTGCAGCACCTGGTAGCCGTCGAGCTCCGGCAGCATCAGGTCGAGGATCACGAGGTCCGGCGCCCACGCGCGCACCGCCTCCAGCCCCGCGCGCCCGTCCTCGGCGATGCGCGCCTCGTGGCGCTCGTGCTCGAGGTTGTACGCGATCCCCTCGGCCAGCGGGAGGTTGTCCTCGACCACCAGGATGCGCGCCATCAGCCGTGCACCGGCTCGGGAGCGTCGGCCGACGTCCGCGACGCGACGGCCGGCGCGACGGCGTCCGCGGGATCGACCGGGAGCACGACCACGAACGTCGCGCCGCGCCCGTCCGGCGTCGCCTCGACGAACGCGCGGCCTCCGTGCTGCTGGGCGACGTCGCGCACGACCGCGAGGCCGATGCCGCTGCCCGCCGTGTGCCCCACCGTGCGCCCGCGCTGGTAGGGCCTCCACACGCTCTCGCGCTCGGCCGCCGGCACGCCCGGGCCCTCGTCGGTCACCTCCAGCCGCACGGCGCCGTCGGCGTGGCGCAGCCGCACGCGCACCGTCTGGCCCGCGGGCCCGTACTTCACCGCGTTGTCCAGCAGGTTGAGCAGGACGTGGCGCAGCGCGGACGGGCGCAGCCGCAGCACCGGCACCGGCGCGGCGTCCACCGCGAGCTGCGCGCGCCGCGCGGCCGCCAGCGGCGCGAACTCGCCGACGATCCGCGCCACCTCGTCGCCCACGTCCACGGACGCGCGGGCGCCGTCGTCGTCGCGGCCCAGGCGCGAGAAGCGGAGCACGCGCTCGACGAGCTGGCCCAGCCGCCTCGTCTCGCGCTCCACGTTGTCCAGCGAGCGCGCGCGCTGCGCCTCGGTCGTGAAGCGGCCCAGCCGCAGCGTCTCCAGGTAGAGGCGCATCTGCGCCAGCGGCGTGCGCAGCTCGTGCGAGATGCTGTCGACGAAGTCGCCGCGCATGCGCGCCAGCTCGCCCTCGCGCCGGATCTGCCCGACGGCGACGAGCGAGAGCGCGGCGGCGACGGAGAGCAGCCCCACCAGGAACGGCAGCCGCGAGCGCGGCAGCCCGCCGATCACCAGCGTGCCCGCGAGCGCCGGCTGGATCTGCGCGCGCACGCGCAGCGCGCCGAGTCCGGCCGGCAGCCGCGTGCTGTCGTCGAGCGTCCAGTCGCGCACCGGCGCGGAGGCGAAGAGCGTCGCGCCGCGCGCGTCGTCCACCTGCAGGTGCACGACCTCGACCGCCGCGCGCCCGCGCGTGAACGCCTCCGGCAGCAACCCGCGGTCGTTCATGACGCGGCGCAGCATCGCCGCGAACGCGCCGCGCGAGTACTCCGCGCCGTAGACCAGCGTGTCGCCCCACGCCGTGGGCATGAGCGTGTAGACGAGCACGCGCGGCACCGAGTCCAGCCGCGCGATCACGAGCGGGAAACGCCCGACGTCCCCGCCGCGGCGGATGTGCCGCGTGAGCGTGTCGTTGACCCACGCGCGCTCCCGCGGTGTGAACGCGGTGCGGCGGTCGGCGGAGGCGGGGTACGCGAGCGGGCGGTCCACCTCCCACCCTTCCAGCGGATCGGCGTGCGAGTTCACGCCCAGCCCCAGCGTGTCGGTGCCGAGCTTCCAGCCGAAGAACACCGCCGGGCTCGGGCCGTGGCGCGGCCGGTGGCAGCCGCACTGCGCGTCCATGGGGATGTAGTGCGCCAGCTCGCGCGCGTCGGGCACCTGCGGCGACGTGTGCATCCCCTCGCCGTGGTTCACCGCGCCCAGCAGCTCCTGCGTCGCGGCGCCCAGCGTCTCGCGCAGGTGTTGCTGGTAGCTCCAGGCCGCGAAGCCGGCGTAGTCCCGCAGCGCGTGCTCGGCCACCGCGCGGTGCGACCGGATCGCCCGGTTGGCCTCGACGACGCCCACGGTGGTGAGGGCGACGCTGGCGAGCAGCAGCAGCGTCGGCCAGCGGAGGGGCGGGAGCCGCCAGGAGCCCATCGACAGCGGAGGGGAGGGTGCGCGCGGAAGGCGGGACGGCAGGAGCGCACGTCCACGATGCGTCGCCGTGGCCGCTGCCGCCAATGGGGGGAGTGTGCGAGAATGATGAATCGCGCCCCTCCCTCCCCTTCAGCCCCCGCTGCCGATGCCCACGGGACCGTCCACCCTCGACGCGCGCGACACGACCGCCGCCGTGCCGCACGGCCGGCGGCTCTCCGCGGTGGCCGACGCGCTGGTCGGCTCGGAGATCCTGAAGATCGCCGCCGAGATCCGCGCCCTCGTGGCGACGGGCGTCCCGGTGTGCAACCTCACGGTCGGCGACTTCAGCCCGAGCGAGTTCCGCATCCCGCCGCACCTGGCGACGGAGATCGAGGCGGCGCTGCTGGCCGGCGAGACGAACTACCCGCCGTCGGCGGGCGTGGCGGCGCTGCGCGAGGCAGTGAGCACGTTCTACCGCGAGTGGCTGGGCCTCGACTATCCGGCCGAGCAGGTGCTGATCACGGGCGGCGCGCGGCCGGCGATCTACGGGACGTACCGCGCGGTGGTGGATCCGGGCGACCGCGTGGTGTACCCGGTGCCGTCGTGGAACAACAACCACTACTGCCACCTGTCGGGCGCGACGGGCGTGCCGGTGGAGTGCGACGCGGCGCACGCGTTCCTCCCGTCGCGCGACGCGCTGGCGGGCGTGCTGCGCGACGCGCGGCTGCTGGCGCTCAACTCCCCGCTCAACCCGGCCGGCACCGCGTTCACGGCGGAGGCGCTGGCGGAGGTGTGCGACCTGGTGCTGGAGGAGAACCGCCGCCGCGCCGGCACGGGCGAGCGGCCGCTCTTCCTGATGTACGACCAGGTGTACTGGATGCTGACCTTCGGCGACACGCGGCACGTGCTGCCGACGGTGCTGCGTCCGGAGATGGCGGCCTACACGATCTACGTCGACGGCATCTCGAAGGCGTTCGCGGCGACGGGGCTGCGGGTGGGCTGGGCGGCCGGCCCGAAGGACGTGATCGCGCGCATGAGCGACCTGCTGGGCCACGTGGGCGCGTGGGCGCCGCGCGCGGAGCAGGTGGCGTCGGCGAAGGTGCTGGCGGCGACGGCGGAGGTGCGCGCGTACCAGCGGCAGATCGTGGACGGCGCGCGGCAGCGGCTGGACGCGCTGTACGACGGGATGCGCGCGATGCGCGACGCGGGCCTCGCCGTGGAGGCCATCCCGCCGATGGGCGCGATCTACCTCAGCGTGCGCTTCGCGCTGCTGGGCCGCCGCACGCCGTCGGGCGCGGTGCTGCGCACGAACGAGGACGTGCGCGAGTACCTGCTGGCCGCCGCGGGGCTGGCGATCGTGCCGTTCCAGGCGTTCGGGCTGATGGAGGACACGGGCTGGTTCCGCATGTCGGTGGGCGCCGTGTCGCTGGAGGAGATCGCGGCGATGCTCCCGCGGCTGCGCGCGGCGCTGGAGGCGGTCGCGTAGCGCAGCGCCGCGCGCGCCGGACCCGAACGGCCAACGGCGTTTGCAGGGAAGAAGTCTGAAGAGATCCGATAAGAGCGGATGGCGGCGGTGGAGTGCGCGAGTACAAGCCGCCCCACCGAGCCAACCGCGCAT
>CBHYLO010000456.1:0-4290 GCA_966128675.1 uncultured bacterium
GAGCGTCGCGCCCGGCGGGGGCGCGGCCTCGGCCGCCTCGCCGACCGCGGGCGCGTCGGCGCTCGGCGTCGCGCGGCCCGTCCCCGCCTCGAGGTCGGACGCCGGGCGTGCGCCGGAGGTCGCCTCCGCGGGCAGCAGCTCGGGCTCCGCGCCCGGCGCCGCGGTGCCGTTGTCGAGCACCACCAGCTGCTGGACCTCGCCGTTCTCGCCCTCCCCCTCGACGCGCAGCGGCACGACGCCGAAGGCGACCACGTCGCCGGCGCGCAGGCGCGCGCGCTCCACGCGGACGCCGTTGCGGAAGGTGCCGTTCCGCGACCCCAGGTCCATCACGACCAGGTGGTCGTCCACGATGTGCACCTCGGCGTGGCGCCGGGAGACCGTGGGGTCGGAGAGGATCAGCGAGCACTCCGCGGAGCGCCCGACGACGAGCGACCCGCCCCCAGGCGGGAAGTCGGCGAGCGTGGTGCCGTGGGCGTCGACGAGGTGGAACGACATGCCCCGAATCTAATGGTCCGGCCGCCGCGTGCTCAGCCGGTCGTCAGCCCGTCGGCCGCGGCGCCGCGGCCCGGACCCGGCCGATCGCGGTCAGCATCGCGCGCGCCTTGTTCTCGGTCTCCTCCCACTCCTTCACCGGGTCGGAGTCGTAGACGATGCCGGCCCCGGCCTGGACGCTGGCCTCGCCGCCCGCGATCACGCACGTCCGGATGGTGATCGCCATGTCCATGCGCTGGTCGCCGGCCGCGATGTAGCCCACGGCGCCCGCGTACGGGCCGCGCCGCTCGGGCTCCAGCTCGTCGATGATCTCCATCGCGCGGACCTTCGGCGCGCCGCTCATCGTCCCGGCCGGGAAGACGGCGCGGAAGACGTCGATGGCCGAGCGGTCGTCGACCAGCGTGCCCTCCACCTGGCTGACGATGTGGAGGACGTGGGAGTAGCGCTCGATGTGCATGAGGCTCGTCACCTCGACGCTGCCGTAGCGCGCCACGCGTCCCACGTCGTTGCGGCCGAGGTCCACCAGCATCACGTGCTCGGCCCGCTCCTTCTCGTCGGCGAGCAGCTCGGCGGCCAGCGCGTCGTCGGCGGCCGGCGTGGCGCCGCGCGGGCGCGTGCCGGCGATGGGGCGCACGATGACGCGGCGGTCGGCGACGCGCACCATCAGCTCGGGCGAGCAGCCCACCAGCTCCACGCCGTCGAGCACCAGGTGGTACATGTACGGCGACGGGTTGATGGCGCGCAGCGCGCGGTACAGCGCCGACGAGTCGAAGTCGTGCGGCACGCGGATGCGGCGCGCGAGCAGCGCCTGGAAGCAGTCGCCGGCGCGCACGTACTCCTTGATGCGCTCGACGTCGGCGATGAAGCGCTCGCGCTCGTACGTGCTCTCGCCGACGGCCGGCGCGGCGGCCGGATCGAGGTCGAGCGCGGGGAGGGGCAGCGGCGCGCGCAGCCGCGCGATGGTCGCGTCGACCGTCGCGACGGCGTCGTCGTACGCGGCGCGCAGGTCCTGCGGATCGCCGGCGGTCGCCTCGTCCACCGGCACGCCGACGACGACGCGCGCCTGCGCGCGCAGGTTGTCGATCACGACCAGCGCGCGCGTGAACACGAAGAGCGCGTCCGGTGCCTGCACGCCGCGCGGCGGCGCGTGCGGCAGCCGCTCGATGTGGCGCACCACGTCGTACGCGAAGAAGCCCACCGCGCCGGCCCAGAACGGCCCGAGCGCGGCGACGTCGGCCGGCCGGTAGCCGGCGACGATCGCCTGCAGGTCGGCGAGCGGATCCGCGGGCGTGCGGGCGTTGTGCCAGCCCGACTCGGGCGTCCAGTCCTCGACCACGCCGTCGGCCAGCCGCCACGCGCCGCGCGGCTCCGTGCCGAGGAAGGTGTAGCGGCTCCACGTCTCGCCGCCGGCGGGCGCGCTCTCCAGCAGGAACGCGAACGGGCCGCGCCGCAGCTTGGCGAACGCCGACACGGGCGTGTCGGTGTCGAGCAGGCAGTCGCGCCACACGGGCACCAGCGTGCCGGGCGCGGCGAGCGCGCGGAAGTCGTCGAAGGCGAGCACGGTGGGCGGGGAGAGGCGGCGATACGGGGCAGGGACGTGCGCAGGGACTGCGCTTGCCGCGCGCCCGCGCCCCGGCGAGACTGCGGCATGCGTGACACGCGAGAGATGCGACCGACGCGCCCGACGTCCCTGCGCCCGACGATCGCCACGCTGCTGCTCGTGGCGACCCTCGCGGCGCCGCCGGCCGCCGCGGGCGCGCAGGGCGCCGCGCCGACGGCGACCGGGTGGAACGACTCGACGTCGATGGCGCTGGTGCGGCGGTCCGCGGAGCGGCGGCGCGTGCAGCTCGCCGACACGGCGCTGCGCGACTACCGCGCGCTGGCCCGCGGCACCCTCACCTTCCTCGGCCAGCTCGGCGACGTGATCGCCACGCCGCCGAAGGTGATCCAGGCCACGCAGGTGGCGACGGAAGTCTACTGGCGCGCGCCGAGCCTGAGCAAGCAGCGCGTCATCGGCTCGCGGGACACGACCGTGCTCCCGACCGACAACTCGTTCTACCGCGACCGGTTCGGGATCGTCCAGAACAACTTCCCGAACGTGATCCGGGTGGGCGAGGGGCGCGACGTGGCCGACGTGCCGCACCCGCTCTCCCCCAGCGGCGAGGCGCTCTACGACTTCGCCATCCGCGACTCGCTCGGCATCCGCCTGGGCGACCGGACGGTGAACGTGCTGGAGGTGCAGGTGCGGCCGAAGGACCCGACGCAGGCGCGCTTCGTCGGGACGCTGTTCGTGGACCGCGCCGACGCGCAGGTGGTGCGCATGGCGTTCACCTTCACCAGCGCGTCGTACCTCGACAAGCGCAACGAGGACGTGTCGATCGTCCTCGAGAACGCGCTCGTGCAGGGCCGCTTCTGGCTGCCGCGCCGCCAGGAGGTGGAGGTGCGGCGCGTGGGCACGTGGATGGACTTCCCGGCGCGCGGCATCATCCGCGGGCGGTGGGACATCGGCGACTACCGCGTGAACCAGGAGCTGCCGATGACGACGTTCGCCGGCCCGGAGCTGGTGTTCGCGTCGCCGGCCGAGCG
The DNA here is from genome assembly GCA_966128675.1 of uncultured bacterium. Lineage (GTDB taxonomy): Bacteria > Gemmatimonadota > Gemmatimonadetes > Gemmatimonadales > Gemmatimonadaceae > Roseisolibacter. Next base: position 3,079 of record CBHYLO010000456.1, read on the forward strand.
CCGCGCCTACCGGTTCGAGGGCTCGATCCTCGACGCGATCCCGCCCGACGTCACGCTGGTGACGGACGACGACGTGCAGCGCGTGCAGGCGCAGGCGCGCGCGCTGGTGCAGGCGCAGGTGCTGCAGCGCGCGCGCGGGAGCGCCCTCTCGGCGCGCGCGATCTCGGACTTCGTGCGCGTGAACCGCGCGGAGGGGCTCGCGCTGGGCGCCGGCTACCTGACGCGGCTGGGCGGCGGCTACGCGCTGCGCGCGCAGGCGCGCTACGGCTTCGCGGACCGGCAGGCGAAGGGCGCGCTGACGCTGGAGCGCCGCTGGGCCACGGGCGGCGCGCTGCGCATCGAGGGCTTCCGCACCTACCGCGAGGCGGGCGACGAGCCGGAGGTGTCGCTCGCGCGCAACTCGCTCGCGGCCCAGGAGTTCGGGAGCGACTGGACGGACCCGTACGACGTCGCGGGCGTGCAGCTCGGCGCCTCGCTGCCGCTGTGGCGCGACATCCGGACGACGCTCGCGTTCGGCTACGAGACGCAGGACGCGGTGTCGGTGCGCGCGCGGCCGCTGAGCGGCGCCTACGAGCCGACGATCCCCGCCGCGACGCTCTCGGGGCTGCGGCTCACCGCGCTGGCCGAGCGGGCGGGCGCGACGGGGCCGTTCGGGACGTCGCTGCGCTGGCGCGCCGAGGCGCGCGGCGGCACGTGGACGGCGGGCCGCAACAACGGGGTGGCATGCCCGCAGGGCGACGCCTGCGGCCACTACGGGCGCGGCGCGCTCACGCTGGAGCTGGAGCGCCCGATGGGCGCGGAGGGCGCGAATCGGCTGGTGACGCGCACCACGCTCGCGGGCGTGGTCGCGTCGTCCGAGGGCGGGCTGGTGACGCCCGGCGGCCCGACCGCGCTGCGCACCGACCTGCCGCCGCAGGAGCTCGTCTTCCTCGGCGGCCCGGTGACGGGGCCGGGCTACGACTTCCACGCGTTCGCGGGGCGCTTCGGCGCGAGCCAGCGCGTGGAGTGGCGGACGCCGGTGCCGTTCCCGTCGCTCTCGCTCGGCCGCTACGGTCGCTCGCCGGCGCGCGCGACGCTCGCGCCGTTCGCGCACACGGTCTACCTCGCGCGGCCGTCGCCCTTCCGGCCCGGCGCGAGCGGGTGGTGGGCCGCGGGGGGCGCCCGCGCGGGCCGGTTGTTAGACCACGTCCGCCGGGACCGGGCGCGCGGGGG
>CBHYLO010000457.1:0-4280 GCA_966128675.1 uncultured bacterium
ACGGTAGTGGGGCGTGGCCCCCTTCGTTTGGCCGGGGTGGGCCCCCTCCCCCGTCCCGCGTGGTCGGACGTGCTCAGGCCGCGCGGCGCAGCGGGCGGGCGTTCGCGACCAGCGCCGGCGTGCGGTTCGCGAGGCGGGCGTCGAGAGACCAGCCGCCGGCGCCCGTGAGCATCAGCGTCACCGCGGCCGCGGCGAGCGCGAGCGGGAACTCGAAGCCGTTCGGGGCGAAGAAGCCGGCGCCCAGGTGGACCATGAAGATCGCGCCCAGCATGGTGATCGCGAGGCCGGCGGACGCGAGGCGCGTGAGCAGGCCGACGATCAGGGCGAGGCCGCCGAAGAACTCGACGAGCGCGACCGCCGGGCCGGTGAGGCCGGGGAGCGGAATGCCCATGCCGCCGAAGGCGCCGGTGACGCCGGCGAAGCCGTAGACGAAGAGCTTCTGGCCGCCGTGGGCCGCGAAGACGAGGCCGGTGACGCCGCGCAGGATCGCGAGGCCGAGGTCGAGCTGGCGGGCGGAAGCGGGAGCGGCGAGGCGCATGGTCGGGATCTCGGAATGGGGGGCGGCGCTGTTCAGTGTTGCGCTTCTCGGTGTCACAACACTTATCAGACCGAAACGTCGGGTGCGACGCGGAGCACGGACGGATATTTACGTGTCGCAACACCGAATGTCAAGACACCCGACCCGGGTCGCGCCGACGCTCACGGCAGCCGCACCCCCAGCGCCCGCGCCGCCCCGTCCAGCCGCGCGCCCAGCATCGGCGCGACCGACCGCGTGAAGCTCGCCGCGAGGTGGTTGTCGTCCGTGTACACCACCCGCCCCCCCTGCACCACGCCGCACCGCGCCGTCGGGCACACCACGTCGGCCATGTCGACCGCCCGCACGCGGAGCCCGCGCCCGGCGGCGTCGCGCACCGCCGCGTCCTGCGCCGCGCGCGCCGCCGCGTGCAGCCCCTCGTCGCGCGCGAAGGTGCACGGCGCCGCGAGCGGCAGGCGGTCCGCGCGGCGCGACAGGCACGCCGGCCCGTCGAAGCCCGCCTGCGGCGTGCCCCGGATCGCGACCACCGGAACGCCTGCCACAGCCAGCCTGCCATAGGTACGACGCAGCCCGCGCCCCCACGCCTCGGGCGAGATGCGCGACCGCTCCGCGCGCCCCTCCTGGCCGCGCGCCACGTACTCGTCCCAGCTGGAGAGGATGGCGATCGCGGGGCGAAGCGCGATCAGCCGCCGCACCGACGCGTCGCGGTACGCCGCGCACGCGCGGCCGCGGCGCTCCGTGCGCCAGCCGTTCAGCTCCGGGGCGTCGGACACCGGGCAGCCGCCGTTGACCAGCAGCACCACGCGCCAGCCGCGCTCGCGCCCCAGCCGGTCGACGGCGCCGAGCCAGTGCTCCGCGTGCGAGTCGCCGAAGAGCGCCACCGTCGTGGTCCCGCGCGGGTCGCCGAAGACGCAGCCGTCCGGCGTCCTCGACGCCCAGCACTCGTGGCGCATCCGGTCGTTGCGCGCCACGGCGAACGCGCGCTGGTCGGACGTCTTCACGTGCCGCACGGCAGACTGCCGCAGCGCGCCCGCGCCGATCGCCAGCGCGACGCAGCCGGCCAGCGCCAGCGCGGGCCAGCCGAGCAGCGAGCCGTTGTCGTCGGGGCGGGCGGCGCGCGCGGGACGCTCGACGAGGCGGAGCGTGAGCCAGGCGGGGACGAGCGCCGCCACCGACCACGCGAGCCGGCCCGTGACGCCGATCGTCGGCCAGAGCACCGCGGCCGTCACCACGATCGGCCAGTGCCACAGGTACCACGAGTACGAGACGGTCCCGCACCAGCGCAGCGCGCGCGCGGCGGCGTGGTCGCCCGAGAGCGCGCCCAGTCCGCGCGCGCCGCCCGCGACGACGGCGACCGCGCCGAACACGGGAAGCAGCGCCGCGAAGCCCGGATACGGTGTGTTGCGGTCGTAGAGGATCGCGGCCAGGGCGAGGGCGAGCAGCCCGGCGACCTGGAACCACCAGCCCGACCCGCGGCGCGCCTCCGCGTCGGCGGCCCCGGTGGCCGGCGCCGCGTCCGAGGACGGATCCGTGGGCAGCAGCAGCGCGAGCAGGCCGCCGACCGCGAACTCCCACGCGCGCGTGGCGCCGCCGAAGAACGCCCACGACGGCTCGGTCGCCGTCAGCCAGACGGCCGCCGCGAACGACAGCGCGGCAACGAGCGCGAGCCCCACGCCGATGCCCCGCAGCAGCCCGGCCGCGCGGCGCGACGACTCCTCGGACGCGGTGACGCCCTCGCGCGTCCGCGCGACGGTCCACCCGCCGATGGCCGCGAGGGCCAGGAAGAGCAGCGGCCCGAAGAGCGACACCTGCTGCTCGACGGCCAGCGACCAGGTGTGGAGGAACGGCGAGTCCGCGCCGCCGAAGTAGTTCACCGACTGGCGCGCGAACGCGTTGTTCGCGGTCCCCAGCGCCACGCTGCGCGCGGTCGCCGCGATGGCCGCCCGATCGATGGGCGCGTACAGCGTCCACACCGCGGCCAGCGTCGCGGCCACGACCACGAGCAGCGCGGGGAGCAGGCGGCGCGCGCGGCGGCCGTAGAACGCGGCGAGATCCACCGAGCCCGTCGCGGCGTACTCGCGCACGAGGAGCCGCGTCGTGAAGAAGCCGGACAGGACGAAGAACACGTCCACGCCGACGAAGCCGCCCGCGAGCGCGGGCACCCCGGCGTGGTACGCGACCACGAGGAGGATCGCCAGGCCACGCAGCGCTTCGAGGTCGGTCCGGAGGGGGGGCCGGGACGTCGACATGCTCCGGCCTACGGCCGGCACCGTCCCGTGTTTCACGCGCGGCCGCCCTGACACCGGGCGCCACGGCCGACCGTACGGGCCCGTGCAGGCAACCCGCCACGGGAGGATCCGGCTCATGCGGCTCAAGCGCGCCCTGAAGTGGACGGCGGTCGTGGCCCCGCTCGCGCTGCTCGCGACCGGCGCCATCGCCTACTGGCGCTCCGACAACGCCTGCAGCGATCCGGTCACCGGCCCACCCCGCGTCCCGATGCGCGCGGCGGTCTACTGCGACTACGGGCCGCCGCGCGTGGTGCGGATCGCGCAGGTCGAGAAGCCCGTCGCCGGCGACAGCCAGATCGTGGTGCGGGTGCGCGCGGCGGCGGTGAATCCGCTCGACTGGCACTACGTCCGCGGCACGCCGTACATCGGCCGGCTGGAGATGGGGCTGCGCCGCCCGAAGGTGACGCGCCTGGGCGTCGACTTCGCGGGCACGGTGGACTCGGTCGGGAAGCACGTCACGCGCTTCCGCGTCGGCGACGAGGTGTTCGGCGGGCGCACGGGCGCGTTCGCGCAGTACGTCGCCGTGCGCGCGGACCGCGCGGTGGTGGCGAAGCCCGCGCGGCTCTCGTTCGAGCAGGCGGCGGCGATCCCCGTCGCGGCCGTCACCGCGCTGCAGGCGCTGCGCGACCAGGGCGCGGTGCGCCCGGGGCAGCGCGTGCTGATCAACGGCGCCTCCGGCGGCGTGGGCACCTTCGCCGTGCAGATCGCCAAGGCGCTCGGCGCGCACGTGACGGGCGTCTGCAGCGCGCGCAACGTCGCGATGGTGCGGTCGATCGGCGCGGACAGCGTGATCGACTACACGAAGGACGACTTCACGCGCGGCACGCAGCGCTACGACGTCATCATCGACAACGTCGGCAACCACTCGCTGTCGGCGCTGCGCCACGTGCTGACGCCCACCGGACGCTACGTCATCGTCGGCGGGCCGTCGGGGCGGTGGCTCGACCCGCTGCCGCGCGCGTTCGCCGCGACGGCGACGTCGTGGTTCGTGAAGCAGGACCTGCGCTTCTTCATCTCCGCGTTCAACCAGCGCGACCTGACGATCCTGCACGACCTGGCGGATCAGGGCCGCGTGACGCCGGTCATCGACCGGACGTATCCGCTCGACCAGCTGCAGGCGGCGGTCGCGTACCTGGAGACGGGACGGGCGCGCGGGAAGGTGGTGGTGACGATCGACTGAGCGCGGCGGCGCGTGCCCCTTGTCGCGCTGCCCGCGCGCGCGGCATCGTGTGGTCGATCCGCTCGCCCGCCCTCCCGACCGCCTGCGATGTCCCCGACCCGCCGCGAAGCGCTCGCGCAGCTCGCCGCCCTCGTCGCCCTCCCGATGCCCGCGCTGGCCGCGTCGGCGGACGATCCGCTCGACGCCACGGTCGCGGACTACCAGGCCGGCCGCCGGCGCGGCGCGTGGACCGCGGCCGAGGTGACCGCGCGGGCGCTGGAGCGCTGCCGCGGCGACG
>CBHYLO010000458.1:0-4271 GCA_966128675.1 uncultured bacterium
CTGCCCCCCGGCGGGCGGGGCGCGCCGGGGCGCCGCCCCCGCCCCCCCCCCGGCCGCGGCGCGGGCCGCGCCGCGCCGAGTGACGCGGAACCGATAACGAGCCCACATGCCCCGTCCCGCCCACCGCTTCCAGTCGCTGCCGCCGTACCCGCTCGCGCACGTGCCCATCCGCAAGCGCGAGCTGCTGCAGCGCGGCGTGGACGTCATCGACCTCGGGGCGGGCGACGCGGACCTCGCGCCGCCGGCCGCCGCCATCCAGGCGATGCGCGACGCGCTCGACGTGCCGACCATGCACCGCTACGGGTTCGGCCTCGGCCACTTCCCGTTCCGCGAGGCCATCAGCGCGTGGATGCAGCGGCGGTTCGGGCTCGCCTTCGACCCGGTGACGGAGATCTGTCCGCTCATCGGATCGAAGGAGGGGATCACGCACCTCGCGCTCGCGTACCTCGAGAAGGGCGACGTCGCGATCGTGCCGGAGCCCGGCTACCTCGCGTACCTGGGCGGCACGCTGCTGGGCGAGGCGACGCCGTATCCGTACCCCCTGCGCCCGCGCACGAAGTTCCTCGTGGAGCTCGACGAGGTGCCCGAGCACGTGCTGCAGCGCACCAAGCTGCTGTACCTGAACTACCCGAACAACCCGACGGCCGCCGTCGCGCCGCGCGACTACCTGGAGCGCGTCGTCCGCACGTGCCGCGAGCGCGACATCCTGCTCGTGTACGACAACGCGTACTCGGAGCTGGCCTTCGACGGCTACGTGCCGCCGAGCATCTTCGAGATCCCGGGCGCGCGCGAGGTGGCGGTCGAGTTCCACTCGCTGTCGAAGACGTACAACATGACCGGCTGGCGGCAGGGGTGGGCCGTCGGCAACCCGACCGTCATCGCCGCGCTCTCGAAGGTGAAGTCGTTCGTCGACACGGGCTCGTTCATGGCCATCCAGGCGGCGGGCGTCGCGGCGCTGGAGAGTTGGGCGGAGTTCGTGCCGGGCAACGTTGCGGTCTTCCGCGAGCGCCGCGACGCGGCGGTGGCGGCGTTCCGCGAGGCCGGCTTCGCGTGCGAGGTGCCGCGCGCGTCCATGTACCTCTGGGTGCCGCTGCCCGAGGGCGTGTCGAGCAAGGCGTTCAGCGACCGGCTGATGGACGAGGAGGGCGTCATCACGCTCGCGGGCGCGAGCTTCGGCGCCGGCGGCGAGGGCTTCTTCCGCATCTCGTTCATCGTCCCGCCGGAGCGCATGGCGGAGGCGGCGCGGCGCGCGGGCCGCGTGCTCGCGAGCATGACGGGCGAGGAGAGCCTGGCGGAGGCGCGCGCCTGAGCCCACGGCACGTCGCGGGGCACGTCGCGGGGCACGTCGCGGGGCACGTCGCTTGCCGCCTCGCGCGGCCATGACGGATTCCCTGGCTCCCGAAGGCCTCGTCCTCGGCGCCGGCGTGGCCGGCCTCGCGGCGGCGCGCGTGGTGGTCGACGCGGGCCGCCGCGTGCTCGTTCTCGAGGCGCGCGACCGCATCGGCGGCCGCGTGCTGACGCAGCGCCACGACGATCTCGCCACGCCGATCGAGCTGGGCGCGGAGTTCGTCCACGGCACGCCGGAGGCGCTGTGGGCGCTGCTGGACGCCGCGCGGCTGCGCGTCTGCGACGCGGCGGAGGACCACGTGACCTTCGACGGCGGCCGCCTTGAGGAGCGCGAGGACTTCGGCGGCGCGCTGGGCGCCGTGCTGGCGGCGCTGGACGAGGAGGCGGAGCGGCCCGACCGCTCGTTCGCGGAGTTCCTGGACGCGCGCTTCGCCGACTCCGCGCACGCCGACGCGCGCCGGCTCGCCGCGTCGTACGTCGAGGGGTTCCACGCCGCGCCCATCACCGACGTGGGCGTGCACGGGCTCGCGCGCGCCGAGGGCGCGGCGTCGGGCAACGACCAGGCGTTCCGCGTGGTCGACGGCTACGACCGCGTCGCCGCGTGGCTGCACGACGGCGCGGGCGCGCCGCCGCGCGTGCGGCTGCGCACGGTCGCGCATCGCGTGCGATGGCGCGCGGGCCACGTGCGCGTCGAGGCGCACGGCCCCGACGCGCGCGGCGAGAGCGTGTTCGACGCCGCGGCGTGCATCGTGACGCTGCCGGTCGGCGTGCTGGCCGAGCGGCCGGACGCGACCGGCGCCGTCGCCTTCGAGCCGACGCTGGACGCCAAGCGCGACGCGCTGGCGCGGATCGGCGCCGGGCACGTGACGCGCGTCGTGCTGCACTTCCGGCGCCGCTTCTGGGAGGCGCGCGACGAGGTGCCCGCGCTGGCTGACGACGTGGACCCGCTGCAGCTGTCGTTCGTGCACGCGCCCGAGCAGCCGGTGCCCGTGTGGTGGACGCAGCGCGCGCTGCGCGCGCCGCTGCTGGTGGCGTGGATCGGCGGGCCGCGCGGCGCGGCGATGGCGGCGCTGGACCGCGAGGCGCTGACCGAGCGGTGCGTCGCGTCGCTGGCCGCGACGCTCGGGCGCGCCCCGGCGGACGTGCGGGCCGAGCTGGTGGACGTGCACACGCACGACTGGAGCGACGATCCGTTCGCGCGCGGCGCCTACAGCTACGCGCGGGTCGGCGGCGCCGACGCGGGCGCGGCGCTCGCCCGGCCGCTCGACGACACGCTCTTCTTCGCCGGCGAGGCCACCGCCGCCGAGGGGAACACCGGCACCGTGCACGGCGCGCTGGAGAGCGGGCAGCGCGCGGCGCGCGAGGTCCTGGCGGCGCTCGATCGCCGATCGCGGTAGCCGCCGCGCGGTACAGTCGCGCCGGCGCGGCGCCTATCTTGGGGGTTCCCCAGCCCCTTCCGCCGCAGCCGCCGCGTGTCCATGCGCTCCGCCTCGCTCGCCCTCGCCGCCGCCCTCGCCCTCGCGGCGTGCGCGCCCGCGCTCCAGCCCATCACCACGCCGGCCGCCGGCGCGGCCGCGAGCGCGCCGCCGCTGGCGCGCGAGTTCCGCGGCGTGTGGGTCGCGACCGTCGCCAACATCGACTGGCCGTCGCGGCCCGGCCTCCCGGCCGAGCAGCAGCAGAAGGAGCTGCTGGCGATCCTGGACCGGGCGAAGGCGCTGAACCTCAACGCGATCGTGTTGCAGGTGCGGCCGGCCACCGACGCGATCTATCCGTCGGCGCTGGAGCCGTGGAGCGAGTACCTGACCGGCGAGATGGGCCGCGCGCCGTCGCCCGCGTGGGATCCGCTCGCGTTCGCGGTGCGCGAGGCGCACGAGCGCGGGCTCGAGATGCACGCCTGGTTCAACCCGTACCGCGCGCGGCAGGTGGGCGCGAAGTCGCCCGTCGCGGCGACGCACGTGAGCCGCACCGTGCCGCAGCTCGTGCGCGAATACGGGCAGATGCAGTGGATGGATCCGGGCGAGCCCGAGACGCAGGCGCACTCGCTGCGCGTCATCATGGACGTCGTGCGGCGCTACGACGTCGACGGCGTGCACATCGACGACTACTTCTACCCGTACAAGGTGCCCGGCCCGGGCGGGAAGCCGCTCGAGTTCCCCGACAGCGCGAGCTACGCCCGCTACGTCGCCGGCGGCGGGCGCCTGGGGCGCGACGACTGGCGCCGCCACAACGTCGACGTCTTCGTCGAGCGCATGTACGGCGAGGTGAAGAAGGCCAAGCCGTGGGTGAAGGTCGGCATCAGCCCGTTCGGCATCGAGCGTCCGGGCCGCCCCGAGAAGGCGTGCTGCTTCGACCAGTACTCGGAGCTGTACGCCGACGCCGGGAAGTGGCTGCGCGCGGGGTGGATGGACTACTGGACGCCGCAGCTGTACTGGAAGATCAGCGCGGCGCAGCAGAGCTACCCGATGCTGCTCAAGTGGTGGACCGAGCAGAACGTGCACAATCGGCACGTCTGGCCGGGCAACTTCACGTCGCGCGTGAGCGACGGCAGCGCGCAGGCGTTCACGGTCGCGGAGATCGACTCGCAGATCCGGCTCACGCGCGCCCAGCGCGGCGCGACCGGCAACGTGCACTTCAGCATGAAGGCGCTGATGCGCAACCAGGGCGGGCTCGCGGACTCGCTGATGGCGGGCGCGTACGCGGAGCCGGCGCTGGTCCCCGAGTCGCCGTGGATGCCGGGGCGCGCGCCGGGGCAGCCGCGCGTGCGGCTGGCGTCCGACGCCGCGCCGGGCCGCGCGCTGCTGGAGCTGACGCCCGCGGCGGGCGAGGCGCGCCCGTGGCAGTGGGTCGTGGGGGGGACGCCCGGCGCGCGCGCGGCCACCCCCGACGGTGGGCGGGGGCCGCCCCGCCCCGCGCCGCCGCCGGCC
>CBHYLO010000459.1:0-4262 GCA_966128675.1 uncultured bacterium
GGCCCGGGGGGGTCGCGGGCGCCCCGGCCTCGGGGGGCCCCCGCGGCCAACCTCCGCGGGGGGGGGGTCGTCCCCTGGCTCCCCCCCGGGCGGCGCGTCGCGTCTGCGGACCCCGCCGGCCCACTGGCACTTCCGGCCGGGTCCGATTCGGGCTGTCTTCGGTTAGATTCCGGCCGTGAAAGATCGCATCCTCGTCCGCGGCGCGCGGCAGCACAACCTCAAGGGCTTCGACCTCGAGATCCCGCGCCGGAGCTTCACGGTCATCACCGGCCCGTCGGGCTCCGGGAAGTCCTCGCTCGCCTTCGACACCATCTACGCCGAGGGGCAGCGGCGCTACGTGGAGTCGCTGTCGGCGTACGCCCGCCAGTTCCTCGAGCGGATGGAGAAGCCGCTCGTCGACGCGGTCGAGGGGCTCTCCCCCGCGGTGGCCATCGAGCAGAAGAACCCGACCAAGACGTCGCGGTCCACGGTCGGGACCGCCACCGAGGTCTACGACTACCTCCGCCTGCTCTGGTCGCGCGTCGGCCGGACCTACTGCCCGGTCTGCGGCCGCGAGCTGCGCCCCGACACGCCCCAGTCGGTCCGCGCCGCCATCGAGGCGCTCCCCGAGGGCACCCGCTTCTCGATCGCCTTCCCGCTGCGGCTCTCGGCCAAGGTCACGCACGCGGTGGTCCTCGAGAACCTGCGCGCCCAGGGCTTCGTGCGCGTCGCCCTCGACGGCGAGACGCTGCACCTGGACGACGTCGAGTCGCGCGGGCTGGACCTCGCGAAGGCGAAGGACCTGCTCGTGATCGTGGACCGCCTGGCCACCGGGCCGGAGGTCGGCGGGCGGCTCGCGGACGCCCTCGGCACCGCCTTCCGCGAGGGCGACGGCGACGCGACGGTCCTGTTCACCGCGCCCGTCCCCTCCCCCATCGCGGTCTCGACGCCGCGCGGCATGGAGGCCGGCCAGCCGGTCACGCGGCTCAACTTCACGGAGCGGTACGAGTGCCCGAACGACGGCACCCGCCTCCCCGCCCCGACGCCGCAGCTCTTCAGCTTCAACAACCCGCGCGGCGCCTGCGAGACCTGCAACGGCTTCGGCGCGATCCTCGAGTACGACGAGGCGCTCATCGTCCCCAGCCCCGAGCGCACGCTGCGCGACGGCGCGATCGACCCGTGGACGAAGCCGCGCTACGAGGCCGAGCGGCGCAAGGTCGTGGAGTACGCGCGCCGCGAGGGGATCCCGGTCGACGTGCCGTGGCGCGAGCTGTCGCGCGCGCAGCAGGAGCAGATCCTCCACGGCAAGGCGCGCGGCTTCGTGGGCGCGTTCCCGTTCATGCGCAGCAAGGAGGAGAAGCGGTACAAGCAGTACATCCGCGTCTTCCTGCGGCAGTACCAGACGGCGCAGACGTGCCCCACCTGCAAGGGGACGAAGCTCAAGCCCGAGGCGCTGCAGGTGCGCCTGGGCGGCGCCAGCATCGCTGACGCGGCCGAGATGCCGGTCGACCGCCTGACGGTCTGGCTGGACGCGCTCGTGCTCACCGAGTTCGAGCAGCAGGTGGCCGCGCACATCCTGCTGGAGGCGCAGTCGCGCGTGCGCTTCCTGTGCGACGTGGGGCTCGGCTACCTGTCGCTGAACCGCGCCACGCGCACGCTCTCCGGCGGCGAGGCGCAGCGCATCGGCCTCGCCAACTCGCTCGGCGCGCAGCTGGTCGACACGCTGTACGTGCTCGACGAGCCGTCGATCGGGCTGCACTCGCGCGACATGGAGCGGCTGCTCAAGCTGCTGCACCGCCTGCGCGACGGCGGCAACACGGTGCTCGTGGTGGAGCACGACCCCGAGGCGATCGAGGTCGCCGACTACATGGTGGAGCTGGGGCCCGAGAGCGGCGAGAAGGGCGGCTACGTCGTCTTCGCGGGGCCGATGTCGCGCGTGTCCGAGAGCCCGCTCACGGGCGCGTACATGACCGGCAAGCGCGCGATTCCCACCCCCGCCGAGCGCCGCAAGGTCGGGCCGCGGTGGCTCACGCTCACCGGCGCGCGGGAGCACAACCTCAAGGGCGTGGACCTGCGCATCCCGCTCGGCACGCTGACGTGCGTGACGGGCGTGTCCGGCTCGGGCAAGAGCACGCTCGTGCACGACGTGCTGTACCGCGCGCTGGAGCAGAAGATCACCGGCGAGCACACGGCCAAGCAGCACCTGGGCGAGAAGGTCGGCGCGTACGACACGCTCACCGGCTGGGAGACGCTCGACGACGTGGTGCTGATCGACCAGAGCCCCATCGGCCGCTCGCCGCGCTCCAACCCGGTGACGTACGTGAAGGCGTACGACGAGATCCGGCGCATCTTCGCGGCGCAGCCGCTGGCGAAGCAGCGCGGCTACACGGCGTCGACCTTCAGCTTCAACTCGGCCGGCGGGCGCTGCGAGACGTGCGAGGGCGCGGGCTACCTCGAGGTCGAGATGGTGTTCATGGCCGACGTGTTCGTGCCGTGCGACCAGTGCGGCGGGAAGCGCTTCAAGCCCGAGGTGCTGGAGATCACGGTGCACGGCCGCACCATCCACGACGTCCTGCAGCTCACCATCGACGACGCGATCCGCTTCTTCCCGCGCGAGGAGAAGCTGGGCCAGGCGCTCTGGCAGCTGCAGCAGGTGGGGCTCGGCTACCTGCGCCTGGGGCAGCCCGCGACGACGCTCTCGGGCGGCGAGGCGCAGCGCATCAAGATCGCGCGCGAGCTCACGCAGTCGGCCAAGACGAAGGGGAAGAAGCTGTACGTGATGGACGAGCCGACCACGGGCCTGCACCTGGAGGACATCCGCAAGCTGGCCGAGGTGCTCGACCGCCTCGTGAACGCGGGGCACACGCTGGTGCTGATCGAGCACAACCTCGACGTGATCAAGCTCGCCGACTGGGTCGTGGACCTCGGCCCCGAGGCGGGCGACCGCGGCGGCGAGATCATCGCGCAGGGGCGCCCGGAGGAGGTCATGCTGGAGCCGCGCTCGCACACGGGGCGCTTCCTGAAGCGCGTGCTGCCGGGCGGCCCCGGCACGCCGCCCGCGGCCCCGATCCGGGAGGCGCCGGCGCGCAAGCGCGCCAGCCGCCGGGCGAGCTCCGCCACGGGTTGACCGAGGCCAAAATCCCGTTTAGACTCTTGGGCTCATTCCCGCGTAGCTCAGTTGGTAGAGCAGACGACTGTTAATCGTCGGGTCGTAGGTTCGAGTCCTACCGCGGGAGCTATGGACCTCCGAGCGCACACCAGCCCTAAACAGGTTGGCGAGCACTCGGAGGTCTTTGTTTTGGCCGCCCTGGTGCGCGCCGGCTACGAGGTCCTGATCGCGCCGTTCACCGACAACCGGCGCTACGACCTCGTCATCGACGACGGCGAGCGCTTCCGGCGGGTGCAGGTGAAGACCGGCCGGCTGCGCGACGGCGCCGTGATCTTCCCGACGTCCAGCTCGCAGGTGCACCGCGGCCGCGGCCGGCAGTCGTATCGCGGTGCGTGCGAGCTGTTCGCCGTCTACTGCCCCGACAACGAGGGCGTCTACCTCGTTCCGGTCGACGAGGTGGGCGAGGCGAAGTGCCGGCTTCGGATCGAGCCAGCCGCGAACGGCCAGCGGAGCGGCCTGCGCTGGGCGGCCGAATACGCGCTGCGGCCGCGCACGAACCCGCCGGCAGCCGACGCGTCGCACTAGGGGCTCGCCGGCGCCGCGACCTCCACCGGCACCTCGAGCGCGTCGAGCGCCTGCGCGCGCAGCACGCGCCGCCCGTCCGCGGACAGCAGGTACGCCGTCAGCCGCGCCGCCGCCTCGGGCTGCGGTGCCGCACGCGGGATGGCCAGCGCGTACGCGATCGGCTCGCCGCGGAACGTCACCGAGTCGCCGCGCGCGCGGCCCGGCACGCGAACGCCGGCCGCCGCGTACGTGGCCGAGTCGGCGACGCTGCTGAGGTCCACCGCCGCGGGCAGCGCGCGGAACGACAGCCGCGCCGCGCGCGCCAGGCTCTCGTAGGTCCACACGTAGTCGAGCGCGCCCGTCTCGACGAGCGCGATCTGGTCGGCCTCGCGCGGGCGCACGTTGCGCGGCGGCGCCGCGGCCAGCAGCCGCGCCGCGAGCCCCGGCACGCCGTAGTGCCGCTCGGCCAGCTGGAACACGAGCAGCGTGCGGTAGCCGCTCGGATCGGTGGCGGGATCGGCGCGGCCGACCTCGACGCCCTGCCGCTCCAGCACCTCCCACCAGCGTTCGGCGCGCGCGATCTCGGCCGCGTGGCGCGATCGCGGCCCCC
>CBHYLO010000460.1:0-4257 GCA_966128675.1 uncultured bacterium
GACGGCGCCTCGGCGACGTGCCCCTCCTCAAGGGGCGCCGCGTCGTGCGCCGTGTCGTCCGCCTCGTCCACGCCCGGGCCGGCCGGCGACGCGAACGGGCCGCCCAGCGCCTCCAGCTCGCGCCGCAGGTCGCCCAGCGGGACGACGCGCAGCTCGCCGTCGAGGGCGCGCAGCGTGACGCGCTCGCGGAAGATGTCGTTGGCGAGCACCTTCTCCTCGCCCTTCGACGTCGTCAGCACCTTCCCCTCCTTGGGGAAGCGCTTGCGCTGCTGCACGTAGAAGTCGTGCTCGTAGCGCAGCGAGCACATGAGCCGCCCGCAGGCGCCGGAGATCTGCGTCGGGTTCAGCGACAGGCGCTGGTCCTTGGCGACGCTGAGGTTCACCGGGCGCAGCTCGGGGAGCCAGGCGGCGGAGCAGTACTGCCGCCCGCAGCGCCCGACGCCGTCGAGGCGCTTGGCCTCGTCGCGCACGCCGATCTGCTTCAGCTCGATGCGCGTGCGGAAGAGCGACGCGAGGTCGCGCACGAGGGCGCGGAAGTCGACGCGCTTCTCCGCCGTGAAGTAGAGCGTGAGCTTGCGGCGGTCCCACTGCCAGTCGGCGTCGGAGATCTTCATCACGAGGCCGTGGGTGCGCACGCGCTCCATCGCCTTGCGGCGCGCCTCCTCGTTCAGCGCCTCCAGCTCGCCGGCGCGGCGCACCTCGTCGACCTGCGCGAGGCGCAGCGCGCGGCGCTGCGGCTGCGCGCCGGCGCCGAGCATCGCCTCGCCGTGCGCGACGCCGGCCCAGCGCTTGGCGGCCAGCTCGCCGGTCGCGTGCACCTCGCCCAGGTCCTCGCCGCGGTCGCCCTCGACGATGACGGCCGCGTGCGCCTTCGGCGGGTCGTCACCGTCCCAGAGGAAGAACTCCTTGCGGTTGCCCTTGAAGGCGATCTCGACGAGGTGGGACATCAGGGGCGCGGACTCTCCGGTCAGCCGACGAAGCGGCCCATCTTGAGGAACTTCTCGCGGCGGCGGCGCACGAGCTTCTCGGGCTTCAGGCGCCGCAGCTCGTCGAGGTGCTTGCGCAGCACCTCGCGGACGTTCTTCGCCGTCGCCTCGTGGTCGGCGTGCGCGCCGCCCGTGGGCTCGGGGATCACCTCGTCCACCACGCGCAGCTCGAACAGGTCGGGCGCGGTGATGCGCAGCGCGCCGGCGGCCTTCTCGCGCATCTCGGGGCTCTTGCCGTCCTTCCAGAGGATGGCGGCGCACCCCTCGACCGAGATCACCGAGTAGACGGAGTTCTCGAGCATGAGCAGCCGGTCCGCGACGCCGAGCGCCAGCGCGCCGCCCGAGCCGCCCTCGCCGATGACCGTGGCGATGATCGGCACCTGCAGCGCGGCCATCTCGATCAGGTTGCGGGCGATCGCCTCGCTCTGCCCACGCTCCTCGGCGCCGATGCCGGGCCAGGCGCCCGGCGTGTCGATGAGCGTGATGATCGGGACCTGGAACTTCTCGGCCAGCTTCATCAGGCGCAGCGCCTTGCGGTAGCCCTCGGGGTGGGGCATGCCGAAGTTGCGGCGCAGGTTCTCCTTGGTGTCGCGGCCGCGCTGCTGGCCGATCACCATGACCGTCTCGTCGTCGAGCCGCGCCCAGCCGGCGACGATGGCGCCGTCGTCGCGGAACTGGCGGTCGCCGTGCAGCTCGATCCAGTCCGTGAAGCAGCGGTCGACGTAGTCCTGCGTGAACGGGCGCCGCGCGGAGCGCGCGACCTGCACGCGCTGCAGCGGCGTCAGGTTGCGATAGATCTCGCTGCGCATGTCCGCGAGCTTGCGCTCGAGCGGCTCCAGCTCCGCCTGCACGTCGAAGTCGCGGTCGTCGGCGAGCTGTCGCAGCTCGTCGATGCGACGCTCCAGCTCGACCAGCGGCTTCTCGAAATCGAGGGACGCGGTGGCCATCGTGATCAACCCCCTCGAACCAGCTTCACGCGCTCGTCGCCGAGCAGCGCGCGCAGTTCGTTCAGGGCGGCGTTGGACGCCGCGACGGTGAGGGAACGCGACCGGAAGCGCGCGGTCTGGCCGGCGCGGGGATCGCGCCAGCGCAGCTCGAGCGCCGCCGTGCCAGGGTAGGCGTCGCACGTCGCGCGCACGTCGCGCATGACGCTCGGGGTCAGATCGGCGCCCGCGGCGAGCTCGATGGCGACCGCCACCTGCCCGTTCACGCGCTTCTCCGCCAGGCGGGTCACCTTCTCGACGATGAACGTCGGGCTCTCCGCCCCCTGGTCGCGCTTGGAGTACCCGCCCTCGACGAGCACGGGAACGTCCGTCTTGACCTGGTCGGCGAGCACCGCCCAGGCCTCGGGAAACACCAGCACCTCGGAAGATCCCGAGAAATCCTCCAGTGTCAACCGGGCGAACTCGGCCCCGCTGCGCTTGGAGATCTGCCGGCGGGCCGCCGTGATGACGCACGCGAGCGCGATCGGCGCGGGCGTCCAGGTGCCCAGGTCCGAGATGCGGTGCGTCGCGAACAGCTCCGCCTCGGCCCGGAACGGTTCCAGCGGATGGCCCGACACGTAGAAGCCGAGGATCGCCTTCTCGTTCGCCAGGCGGTCGCTCTCGCTCCACGCGGGGACGTGCGGGAGCGTCGGCTTGGCCTGCGCCGCCGCGCCGCCGCCCAGGACGTCGCCGAACAGCGAGACCTGCCCCAGCTCGCGCTCCTCCTGCTTGAGCAGCGCCTCGCTGATGGCGTGGTCGAGCGCCGTCACGTACTGCGCGCGGTGCCCGCCCAGCCCGTCCAGCGCGCCGGCGGCGATGAGCGCCTCGAACACGCGCTTGTTGCAGGCGCGCAGGTCCACGCGCTCGACGAAGTCGAAGAAGTCCTTGTAGGCGCCCTCGGCGAAGCGCGCGGCGATGATGCTGTCCACCGCGCCCTGGCCGACGTTGCGCACGGCGCCGAGGCCGAAGCGGATGCGCTTCTCGCCGACGACCGTGAACTTGTAGCCCGACTCGTTGACGTCCGGCGGCAGCACCTCGATGCCCATCTCGCGCGCCTCGGCCACGTACTTCACGACGCTGTCCGTGTCGCCGATGCAGGCCGACAGCAGCGCGGCCATGAAGTCGGCCGGGTAGTTCGCCTTGAGGTAGGCCGTGTGGTAGCTGACGACCGAGTAGGCGACCGAGTGCGACTTGTTGAAGCCGTAGCGGCCGAACGTCTCGATCTGCCCCGCGAGGTCCTTGATGATGCCCTTGTCGTGGCCCTGCGCCACGGCCTTCGTCTCGAACTTCCCGAGCTCCGCCTTGATCAGCTCCGCGTCCTTCTTGCCCACGGCCTTGCGGAGCACGTCGGCCTCGGCGAGCGAGATGCCGGCCAGGCGCTGGGCGATACGCATCACCTGCTCCTGGTAGGTGATGACGCCCTGCGTCTCGCGGAGGATCGGCTCCAGCTCGGGGAGCGCGTAGCTGACCGGCTCCTCGCCGCGCTTGCGGCGGATGTAGACCTTGTGCATCCCGCTGTCGAGCGGGCCGGGACGCAGCAGCGCGTTCGACGCCACGAGGTCGTCGAAGCGGTCGCAGCGCATCTGCCGCAGCACGTCGGTGGCCAGCGGCGACTCGAACTGGAAGACGCCCGCCGTGCGCCCGGAGCGCAGCATCTGGTACGTCTTCTCGTCGTCGAACGCCATGCCGTCGAGGTCGAGCCACTCGCCGGTGCGCTGCTTGATGGACGTGAGCGCGTCGAAGATGACCGTCAGCGTGGTCAGCCCGAGGAAGTCCATCTTCAGCATGCCTGCCTTCTCGAGGCAGTTCATGTCGTACTGCGCGACCGTGATCTTCTCGTCGCCGCTGTCGCCGCCGGAGCCCTTGGAGCTCTGCGTGCACACCGGCACGAACTCGTGCACCGGCCCCGGCGCGATGACGACGCCGGCGGCGTGCACGCCCGTGTGGCGCGACAGCCCCTCCAGCGCCGACGCGTAGTCGAGCAGCTCGCGGTACCGCGCGTCGGTCTCGTAGAAGCGCTTGACGTCGGGGACCTGCTCGATCGCCTCGTCGATGGAGAGCGAGAAGTTCGGCGCGTTGGGGATCAGCTTCGCCAGCGCGTCGGTCTCCGCCGGCGTGAAGCCGAGCACGCGCCCGACGTCCTTCACGACGGCGCGCGACTTCATCGTCCCGAACGTCACGATCTGGCAGACGGACTCCTTGCCGTACTTCTGCCGGACGTACTCGATGACCTCCCCGCGCCGCTCGAAGCAGAAGTCCACGTCCACGTCGGGCATGGACACGCGCTC
>CBHYLO010000461.1:0-4243 GCA_966128675.1 uncultured bacterium
GCCCGACCGCATCACGCCGCGGCGGGCGTCGCGCGGCGCCGCGGCCGACCGCTTCCCCACGCCGAGCCGCCCGGTCTCGGACATCGTGGCCCCGCGCTGGTCGAGCGAGGAGTCGCGCGACGACGCGGGCGAGGCGCGCCTGGTGCTGGACCTGATGAAGGTCGGCCCCGGCACCAACGTCGCCGACGTGGGCGCGGGCGACGGCTACTACACCGTGCGCGTGGCCGAGCGGGTGGCGCCGAAGGGCACGGTGTGGGCGGAGGACATCGAGGCCGACTACCTGCGGCTCCTGCAGCGGCGCCTGCGCACGACCCCGCAGCCGAACGTCGTGCTCACCCTCGGCGAGCCGCACGATCCGCGGCTGCCCGCCGACGCGGTGGACGTCGCGCTGCTGATCCACATGTACCACGAGATCGAGCAGCCCTTCGGCCTGCTCTACAACCTGTGGCCGTCGCTACGCCCGGGCGCGCGCGTCGGCATCCTCGACACGACGCGCCCGACCAACCAGCACGGCACGCCGCCGGCGCTGCTGAAGTGCGAGCTGGAGGCGATGGGCTACCGGCAGACGAGCTTCCACCAGACGTCGCCGGACGAGTACCTCGCGGTGTTCGCGGCGCCGGAGAACGAGGCCGCGCTGACGGCGCCCGACCGCGTGAAGGGGCGTCTCGACGCGCTGGGCTGCGACCGCATCGCGCGCCGCACCGCGGAGGGCGGCGCGTGAGCGCGCCGGTCCCGCCGACCTTCGAGGAGGGCGACGACGTCCTGGTCGTGAGCCCCGCCCTCGCGATCCCGCGCGCGGAGCTGGACGCGAAGGCGACGCGCGCCGGCGGCCCGGGCGGGCAGCACGTCAACACGTCCAGCACGCGCATCGAGCTGCGCTGGAACGTGCGCGCCTCGCGCGCGCCGAGCGACGCGCAGCGCGAGCGGCTGCTGGCGCGCCTCGCGTCGCGGCTGGACGCCGACGGCAACATCCGCGTGGTGGCGAGCGAGCATCGCAGCCAGCGGCAGAACCGCGACGCGGCCGAGGGGCGGCTGGCGAACCTGGTGCGCGCGGCGCTGGTGGTGCCGAAGGTCAGGCGGGCCACCAAGCCCTCGCGCGCGGCGAAGGCCAAGCGCCTCGACGAGAAGAAGAAGCACTCCGAGAAGAAGCGCGATCGTCGCCGCGGGCCGGAGGACTGAGGTCGGGTCTGGCGCGCGGCGGGGGCGGCGCGGACGGGCGCCGGCTCCCAGCGATCTCACACGGCGGAGCCTCACCGCTGGCGCGTGAGTCTCCTTGGTGATCTCGCAGGTTGCCTCTGCCCACCCACGCCGCCCCCGCCCACAGGTCAGCGCATCATCGACGAGCCTCGCTCGGCGCTCCGCGCTCGGCGCTCCCTCTCTCCCGCCGCGTGGCCGGCTCGCACGCCCGCTGCCCGCCGCGCCACGGAGCCCCGCTCGACGCTCGACGCACGACGCGGGCCGCTCTCATTCAGCGCCCCCCGACCGACACCCCGATCTGGAACGTCCACAGGTCGCCCTCGCTGCGGATCTTGTCGTACTGCACGCCGCCGCCCGGCAGGTCGGTGATGCCGCCCTCGCGGAGGTAGGTCACGCGGCCGTTGCGGTGGTAGCGCGCGCCCAGGTCGAGGAAGACGAGCGAGCGCGCGTTGCGCGCGACCGGGATCAGGAGGCCGCCGCCGCCGCTCACCGCCCACGTGCCGTCCGTGGCGTTGTTGTCGCTCGCGATCTCGGTGTCGGTGTCGCGGTCGCGGATCGACGAGTTCGTGTTGAACACCGCGAAGCCCACCGAGCCGGTCGCGTACGGGCGCACGGGGCCGCGCGGCACCATCAGGTGCGGACCGACGCCCGCCCAGAAGATGTTGTTGCGCGTCGTGAGGTCGACCGTGACACGGCCGACGTTGTCGTTCCACGGGATGCGCTTGGTCTCCGAGCCGTACTGCACGAAGCCCGCGTCCAGCCGCAGCCCGAACGCGCCGCTGCCGCCCATGCGATAGAGCGCGTGGCCCGAGGCGCCGATGCCGTCGGCGACGTACTGCCGGAACTCGTGCACCGGCTGGCCGACCGAGAGCGCGACGCCGCCCTGCCAGCGCGGCTCGCCGCCGGTCGTCGCGGGGCCGAGCGAGTCGATCACGAAGGTGGTCTGCGCGGCAGCCACGACGGGAAGCAGCAGGCCGCCGAGGAGGGCGGCAGGGAGATATGGGCGCATGGGTGGTTCCGGTGGGTGGAGCGGACCCTCACACGACGCGACCGCGGCGTGCGCGGTTTCGCGTGGGCGGGGCCGGTTCAGATGCCGGCGTCGGCGACGTGCGCCGGCACGGCGGGTCTCTCGTCGAGCCAGAGTCGGACGGGGAACAGCGTGAGCCCGCCGGCGGGCACCTGCACCACGCCGAGCGAGCGCGTGCGGCCGCCGACGTCGACCGCGAGGGGCTGCGCGCCCGCGGGCAGGCGCAGCCGCATCACCTCCAGCCGCGCGGGCAGCAGCTGCCACGAGCGCGTGTCCGCCTGCTCGACCCGCGTGCCGACCGACGCGACGAGATCGCCGAGCGGCCGTGCGCGCCGACGCGCCTGCGCCACGATCGCCTGGCGCACCGCGGCGCGCGCGACCAGCCGCGTCACGAGCCAGCCGCGGTCGCGCCGGAAGTCCGCGGCCACCGCGTCGGAGAGGTCCGCGTGCAGCAGCACCGGCGTGTGCGACAGGCCGACCGGCCCGGCGCCCAGCCCGCGCCACGCGCTGACGATGCGCACGACCGCGTCGGTCGACGACACCAGCCCGTCGAGCGGCGCGACGTCGCGGTCGCGGCGCAGCGCGGGCCACGCGAGCGCGAGCAGGCTCCCGCCGCGGCGATGCCGGCGCGGCCCGTCGTCGAGGGCGAGCAGCGGGGGCACGTCGTCGCTCCACACGCCCGCGTCGCCGAGCGCGGCGCCGAGCCGCTCCGCGAGCCGCGCCGCGTCGTCGGCGGCGCTGTCGCCCGCGACCCGCACCTGCATGCGCGTCGACACGCGATGGGCGACGAAGCCGCGCTCGATCAGCACGACGACCTCGCCCGTCGCGCGCGCGGCTCCCGCGTGCGGCGCCGGCGGCGCGCCGTCCGCGCCCAGCGTGCGCGCGTTGCGGTAGGCCACCGCCGCGTCCTCGCGCTCGCCCGCCATCTCGAACGCGACGCCGCTCAGGTAGCGCAGCACGGCGTGCGTGGCGCGCTCGCGTGCGTCCGCGGCGGGCCGGCGCTCCAGCAGCGCGCCGATGCGACGCGCCTCCACGGCCGCGCCCTCGCGGTCGCCCGCCTGCGCGTACGCGAGCAGCGCGTACTGGTGCGCGAGCAGGACCTCGTTCTCGCCCGGGACGTACGGCAGCGCGCGGTCGCTCGACGCGAGAGCCAGCGCGCCGCGCGACAGCCGCCACGTCACGCGCTCGTCGGCGAGCGTCGCCGCCCGCTCGAACGCCGCCGCGCTCTCGCGCCAGCGACCCGCGTAGTACTCCGCCGTGCCCGCGTAGAGCGCGCGGAGCAGCACGTCGTCCGGCGCGCCGCGCAGCGGATCGGTGGCGCGCGCCACCGCGTCGTCCCAGCTGCCGGCCGACAGCGCCGTGCGCAGCGCCTGCTCCGCGACCGCGAGCCCCGTCGCCGTCACCGGCCGCGGGCGCACCGCGCCGGGCGCCGGCAGCGTGCACGCGCCCATCAGCAGGGCGCCGCACGCCAGGATGGTCGCGGGCCGCGGACGCATGGGATCAGCGCGCCTGGCGCTCGAGCACGATGATGCGCTGCTGCGCGCGCGCGATCGCGTCGGCCAGCTTCGCGTTGGCGTTGCCGACCGCGTCGATGCGCTGCAGCTCCAGCTGCTGCAGGAACCGCCGGTAGCGGATCAGCGCCTCCACGGGCCGCAGCTGCTGGTCGAGCAGCGTGGCGATGCGATACTGCAGCATCGCGTCGTCGGGGAGCAGCACCAGCGCGCGGTCGTACCGATCGAGTGCGGCGCTTCTGTCACCGGCGGCCACGAACGCGTCGCCCTCGCGCACCAGCGCGTCCGCCGTCGCGCGCGCACGTCCCGCGCGCGTCGCGTCCTCGGCCCGCTGCACGAGGCGCACGCCCTGCGGGTCGCGGTAGCCGATCGCGCCCACGCGGCCGTCGGCCAGCTGCACCATCGCGATCTCGCCCGCCGCGTCCGCCGGCGCGGCCTGCAGCGACGGCGCGCTGAGCGTCGTCACGGCGCCGCTGCGGCGCGCGCGCCAGGCGGCGGGCGTCGTGCG
>CBHYLO010000462.1:0-4220 GCA_966128675.1 uncultured bacterium
CGCGCCGCGCGTCGTCGAGGCCCTCGCCCACCGCGCCCGCGCCGAGCCGCGCCGCCGCCGCGTTGGCCAGCACGATCCGCCCGTGGGCGTCCACCACGACCGCCGCGGTGGGCATCGCGTGCACGACGGCGGCGGACAGGGCGGCGGGCGCCCCCGGCGCCGCGACGGCGTCGGCGGGAATGGCTGGCGACATGAGGCTCGGAGACCGCGGGGACTCGCGCGGCGGGACCCGGAGGGGCCTCGGACACGACGAGGCTGGCGCCGCCGTGCGCCGCCGTGGAGTCTAAGCCAACGACGCCTCAAGGCCAGTCGCGCGCCCGGCGGCGCAGGCGGCCCCACGCTTGCGAGGCGGACGGCCGGGACCGCCACCCTCCCCCCGTCGCCGCCTCCTGCGTACCCTGCGCTGATGTCCTCCCCGCCGCCGCCCGGCGCG
Organism: uncultured bacterium; assembly: GCA_966128675.1. Classification (GTDB taxonomy): domain Bacteria; phylum Gemmatimonadota; class Gemmatimonadetes; order Gemmatimonadales; family Gemmatimonadaceae; genus Roseisolibacter. The sequence continues at coordinate 434 of CBHYLO010000462.1, forward strand.
TCCGGTGCCCCCGGCGCGCTCGACGCCCCGCCCCCGGACGCCGTTCCGCTCCACGTGGGCGACGATCCGGCCCGCGGCGTGAGCGCGCACGCGGTGCTGCGGGCCGGCGACGCGGAGGCCCGCCGCCGGGCCGCACGGCGCTGGCCGCGCCGCTCGCCGTTCCTGGTGCTGGCCGCCTCGCTGCTCTTCACCGCCGCCGCCACGGCCTTCGTCGCCATCTCCGGCCGCAGCCGCGCCGAGGCGCGCTTCGAGAACGCGCGGCAGGGCGCGGAGGACCGCATCAACGCCCGCCTCGCGACCTACGTCGCGCTGCTGCACGGCACCGACGCGCTGTTCGCCGCCAGCGACACGGTGACCGCCGCGGAGTTCGCCCGCTTCGTCGCCCAGCTCGACCTCGCCGGCCGCTTCCCCGGCGTGCGCGCCCTCGGCTACAGCGAGCGGATGGGCGCGTGGACCGCCGACACGGCCGCCGGGGCGGCGCCCCTCGCGGCGCGGCGGGCGCGCGGCAGCGCGGCCCCGCGCCTCTGGCCCGACGTCCCGCGCGACGAGCAGCACGCCATCGTCTTCCTGGAGCCGCTCGACGCGCGCAACCGCACCGCGCTGGGCTACGACATGTACAGCGACGCGGTGCGCCGCGCGGCGATGGCGCGCGCGCGCGACAGCGGCCAGCCGGCGGCCAGCGGCGCGGTCACCCTCGTGCAGGAGGCGGGGCCCGAGCGCCAGCGCGGCTTCCTCGTCTACGTGCCCGTCTACCGCCCCGACGCCCCGCGCGGCGACGTGGCGGCGCGGCGCGCGGCGCTCGTGGGCTTCGTCTACGCCGCCTTCCGCGCCGACGACCTGCTCGCCGGCATCTTCGGCAGCGAGGAGGAGCCGCGCGTGCTCTTCCGCGTGCACGACGGCCGCGACACCTCGCGCGCCACGCTGCTGGCCGACTCGCGACGGCTCGCCCCCGCCAGCCTCGCCGCGGCGGACGGCGCGGTGCTCGACCCGTTCGCGGCCGCGCCGCTGCGGGCGGTGCGCACCATCGACGTCGGCGGGCGGCCGTGGACGCTCGTCTTCGTGTCGCGCCCCGACCGCGACGGCGCGTCGCGCGACGCGCTCGCGCTGCTGGTCGCGATCGCGGGCGTCGGCGTGAGCCTGGCGCTGTTCGCGCTCACGCGCGCCGAGGTGCGCGCCCGCGAGCGCGCGGAGCGCAGCGAGGCGATGCGGTCGCGCTTCTTCGCCGCCATGAGCCACGAGCTCCGCACGCCCATCAACGCCATCCTCGGCTACAACGACCTGCTGCTGGGCGGCGTGTACGGCGCGTTGCCGCCGACGCACGAGGACGGGATCCGCCGCAGCCAGCGCGCCGCGCGCCACCTGCTGGAGCTGGTGAACGACGTGCTCGACCTCAGCAAGCTCGAGGCGGGCAAGATCGACGTCGCGCCGGAGCCCGTGCGCCTCGACGAGCTGCTGGAGGACCTGCTCACCACCATCCGCCCGATGGCGCAGGAGCGCGGCTGCGTGCTGGAGCTCTCGCGCGCGGAGTGCGCGCTCTCCATCCGCACCGACCCGCGGCGGCTGCGGCAGATCCTGCTCAACCTGCTGTCCAACGCGACCAAGTTCGGCGCGGGCCATCCCGTGCGCATCACGTGCGAGTGCCTGCCGAACGGCGGCGTGCAGCCGGGCCGACGCCGCCGGCGCACCGCAGGCGACGCCGTGCTCATCAGCGTCGCCGATCGCGGGCCCGGCATCGAGCACGACGACCAGGAGCGCATCTTCGAGGAGTTCGTGCAGCTGCCGGGCACGGCGCCCGGCGGCACCGGGCTCGGCCTGCCGATCTCGCGGCGGCTCGCGGAGCTGCTGGGCGGCACGCTCACCGTCGAGTCCTCCCTCGGCGTGGGCAGCACCTTCCACGTGACGCTTCCCCGCGAGAATCGTCGCACCGCCAAGCGATGACCCCGGTGCCATGCGGGCGTCGTGAAGAATCCGTCAGACGTGCGCGCCGCGACGGTGCGCCGTCTCTTGCCACGTCGGTGCGCGCGCGTAGGATGGCAGTGACCGCACGGTCGGTCGCGATGCCGAGCGGGACCGCACGAACCGCATCAATCGCATGAATCGCACGGCACGCGCGGCTCGCGCGGCAGTCCCCTTTCCGAGAGTACGATGCGCGTCCTGATCATCGAGGACGACCGGATGCTGGCACGGCTCGTCGAGCGCACGCTCGGCGAGGCCGGATACGCGGTCGACGTCACCCGCAGCGCGGACGAGGGACGCGACGCCGCGCTCGCCTCCGCCTACGACGCGGTGCTGCTGGACCTCGAGCTCCCCGATCGCAGCGGGCTCGAGGTCGTGCGCACCCTGCGGCGCGAGGGCCGCGACGTGCCGGTGCTCATCATGACCGGCCGCGACGACGACCAGGACATCGTGCGCGGGCTGGACGCCGGCGCCGACGACTACCTGCTCAAGCCGGTGAACCCCGAGGTGCTCAAGGCCCGCCTGCGCGCGGCCGTGCGCCGCGGGGGCGCCAGCCGCGGCGACCAGCAGCTCGTGATCGGCGACCTGGCGATGAACCGCCTCGCCCGCACGGTCCTCGGCAACGGCAAGGACGTGTCGCTGACGCCCAAGGAGTTCGCGATGCTCGAGCACCTCATGCTGCGCGCCGAGGAGGTCGTGTCGCGCACCGAGCTGCTGGAGCACGTCTGGAACATGAAGTTCGACCCGGGCTCCAACGTCGTCGACGCGCACGTGGCGCGGCTGCGCCAGAAGCTGCGCGGCGTCACCCGCCCCGAGATCCGCACCTCGCGCGGCGTGGGCTTCGTGCTGACGATGCGGGAAGCCTGATCCCGGCATCGGCCTCGCTGGCAATCCGACCGGCGGCGCGCCGATCCGGGCCACGAAGACCGGCTGCCCGAGCGCCGCACGCCGACTGAGGCTCGGCGCTCGGCGCTCGGGTGGCCTCGCGAACGGGGTTGGCCCCCGGCGCACCAGGACGGAACACGTCAGCGGAAACGGCGCTAACATGGGGGCAGAGGGACGCGCCGCCGGCGCCGTCCCGCCCCCGGTCCCGCCCCGTCCGATGCCTCTCTGTCGCCGGCTCCTCGCCGCCGCGATCCCGCTCGCCGTGGCGCTCGCCCCCGTGGCGGGCGCCGCGCAGGGCGCCACGCCCGCCGCCTCGCCCGCCCCGTCGCCCGCCGCCACGCCGGTGTCGTCCGCCCCGGCGCCCGCCGCCGCCGGCCACGTCGACCACCCGCTGGTGACCGAGGCGCGCGCCGCGCAGAAGGCGTTCGAGCGCTCGCGCCGCGAGGGGCTGCGCTTCTACAACGGCGGGGCCGAGGCGCGCTGCGAGGAGCGGATCGGGCGCCTGTGCTACTGGAACAACAACGGCGACGTCCCGCCGCTCGACGAGCGGTCCAACGTCGTCACCGAGCGCGAGGAGCTGCTGGCGCTGCTCGCCCGCGCCGCGGCCGCCGATCCGCGCGACGACTGGGCCGCGACGCAGCGCGTGCGCTACCTCGACGAGGCCAAGCGCCCCGAGGACGCCGTCCGCGCCGCCGCCGCGTGCGCGGGCACGCCCTGGTGGTGCGCGGCGCTGCGCGGCACCGCGGCGCACATCGCCAACCGCCACGCCGACGCCGGCGCGGCGTTCGACAGCGCGCTGGCGCTCATGCCCGCCAACGAGCGCTGCGCGTGGCGCGACCTCTCGCTCTGGCTCACTCCCAAGGAGCGCGACGCCTACAAGGCGCTCGGCTGCGAGGGGAGCGCGACGGACGCGCGCGCGGGCTGGGAACGCCGCTTCTGGTGGCTC
>CBHYLO010000463.1:0-4216 GCA_966128675.1 uncultured bacterium
GGCGGCGCGGTCCCGCCGCCCGGCGCCGTGCGGGCCACCCCCGCGCCGCTCCCGCCCGCGGCCGTCGGCGCCCGCCCGGGGCTCGGCGCGCCGGCCCCGGACGTCCCGCTCGAGCCGGTGGCCCGGCGCACCCCGTTCCGGCAGCCGTCGCGGTCGGTGCTGGTGGTGGGCGTGGTGGCGCTGGCCGCGATCCTCGCCGGCGCCTACTGGTGGATGAGCGAGTCGCGCAGCCCCCGCGCGCTGGAGCGCGGCGTGGTGGCCTACCAGGCGGGCCAGAAGGACATCGCGCGGCGCGAGTTCCAGGCGGCCGCCGACGACCATCCGGAGCTGGCGCTGCCGCGCGTCTGGCTGGCGCGCCTGGCCCGCGAGGACGGCGACCTGCCGCGCGCCACCAACGAGGTCACGCGCGCCATCCAGAGCGAGCCGACGAACGCGGTCGCCCTGCGCGAGATGGGGCAGCTGCAGCTCCAGGTGAACCGCCCGGACCTCGCCATCACCTTCCTCAAGCGCGCGATCGAGGCGAACAACAGCGACCGCGTGGCCCAGGGGTGGATGGCGTGCGCGCTGACGCGGCAGGGCAACGTGCAGCTCGCCCAGAGCTTCGCGCAGCGCGCGGGGCAGGGCGACTGGTCCGGCTGCATCAGCGCGGCGCCCACCATGCCGACGGCCCCGGGCCAGATGCCGGGGCAGCTGCCGCCGGCCGCCTATCCCGCGGCGCCGTATCCGCAGGGCGCGGTGCCGCCGCAGTATCCCGCGCCGCAGGGCGTGGTGCCGCGCCCCTGATCGGCACGGGCGGGCGGCGGCGGGGTAGCCGGCGGGGGGGGGGGGGCGGCGCGCCCGCGGGCCCGCGCCCCCGGGGGGGGGCGGGGGGGGGGGGGGTCCGCGGGGGGGGGCGGGGCGCTAACCCGCGGCCGCCCCCCGGCCCGTAGGGCCGTCGGTGCGCGGCGCCCGTCCGGTGCCCGCGCCGTCGCCTCCGCACCGCCGTCCGTGCCATCCCTCATCGAGTTCCGCGGCGTCGGCAAGCGCTACACGCGCCCCCTCGCCTCCGACGTGGTCGCCCTCGAGGACGTCTCGCTCGACGTCCACGCCGGCGAGGTGCTCGGCATCGCCGGCCCCAACGGCGCCGGCAAGAGCACGCTGATCTCCATCCTGCTCGGCTACGTCCCGCCCAGCCGCGGCGAGGTGCGCATCGCCAACCGCCCGGTGCGCGAGTACATCGAGCGCCACGGCGTGGGCTACCTCTCGGAGCTCGTCGACGTCGATCCGCGCTGGACGGTGCGGCAGGCGCTGCTCCGCTTCGGCACGCTGGCCGGCGTCCCCGAGTCGCGGCTCGCCGTGCGCGTGCAGGAGGTCATGACGCGCCTCGGCCTCGACGAGTATTCCGACCGGCCGTTCCGCAAGCTCTCCAAGGGCAACAAGCAGCGCCTCGGGCTCGCGCAGGCGCTGCTGCGCGAGGAGCGCGTGCTGATCCTCGACGAGCCGACGCACGGCCTCGACCCGCTCTGGATGATCCGCTTCCGCGGCATCCTCGCGGAGCTGCGGCGCCCGGGCCGCGCGATCGTCGTCGCGTCGCACAACCTCGAGGAGCTGGAGCGCCTGTGCGACCGCGTCGCGATCCTCGACCGCGGGCGCGTGACGCGCGTCGTCGAGGTGGGCGAGGTGCTGCCGCACACGCACGAGACGCTCTACCGCCTGACCGTCGCGCGCGGCGCCGACCGCCTGAGCGAGGTGTTCACCGAGGCGACGGATCTGGGACGCGGCGACTGGGCCGTCAGCGCCCCCACGCTCGAGGCGCTCAACCACGGCATCGCGGCGCTCATCGAGCGCGGCGTGCTGCTGGTGGGCGTCGCCCCCGCGCAGAGCGCGCTCGAGCAGGTCTTCCACGACGCCATCGGCGAGGTGCTGCTGTGATCTCCTTCGACGGGGCGGCGCCCGCCCCCGACCGCGCGCGCCACGCCCGCGTGCTCGACGAGCTGACGGCCGCCGCGGCGCTGGTGCCGCAGACCGCCGGCGGCCCCGCGCTCGACGACGACGACTTCCTCGTCACCGACGAGACGCTCGACGTCCCGCCGGCCGAGTCGCCGCTGCGCCGCTACCTCAAGTACCAGCTGCGCGACTTCGTGCAGCAGCGCGCGGTGTGGCTGCTCGCCCTGGGCCTGATGGGCATCTACTTCTTCTGGGACAACTACGACGCCGCGCAGATGGGCGAGCGCATGCGCCGCGGCGCGGACGGCATCGTCCGTCCCGTCCCCGAGGCCGAGACGTTCAAGGGGCTGATGCTCGCGCTGATGTCGGGCTTCACGGCGCTGTCGTCGGTGTTCACGGTGCACGGCATCGTCTCGGCGGAGCGCGAGCGCGGGCTGCAGCGCTTCCTGTTCGCGAAGCCGGTGGCGCGCATCCCGTACTACCTGCAGAAGCTGGGGATCGCCTTCGCCGGGACGCTCGCGCTGGCGCTCGTGGTGGCGCTGCTGGCGGGCGCCGTGTTCGGCCGCGCGGTGCCGCTGGAGCAGGTGCTGATGATCGCGACGGCGCTGTTCGCGTCGATCGGCGGGCTCACCTTCCTGCTCTCGACGCTGGTCCGGTTCGACGGCGGGCTGGCGCTCCTCGGCACGCTGGGGGTGATCCCGCTCCGCGAGCTCAGCGAGCGCGTGGACGGCTGGGGCGCGCTGGGCGCGCTGCGCTACCTGCTGCCGCCCATCGAGCGCCTCGGGCCGCTGGTGGACCCGATGGTCAACAGCGACCCGCTGCGCGCGATGCTCTGGGCCGTGGGCTACGGCGCCGTCTGCGTGGCGGCCGGGATCGCCGTGCTGCGCCGCCGCTCGATCCTCACCTGACGCGGCCCCGGGAAGGGCCCGGCCGCCGCGCGGCACGCACGGTGCGCCGGGGGCCTTCACCGAGCGGGGACGTCCGACCATCCTCCGGTCGGCCGTCCCCGTTCCGCTTCCCGACGCACGCGATGCCGACGCCTCCCGACACGCCCCTGATCGATCCCGCGACCGTGCACCGCACGGTGCTGCCCAACGGCCTCACCGTGCTCGTGCGCCGCGACGCGTCCGCGCCCGTGGTGGCCGTCAACACCTTCGTGCGCGCCGGCTACTTCGACGAGACGGACGACGTGGTGGGCGTCGCGCACGTGCTGGAGCACATGTTCTTCAAGGGCACGCCGCGGCGCGGCGTCGGCGAGATCGCCAAGCAGACCAAGGCGCAGGGCGGCTACCTCAACGCGCACACGATCTACGACCACACCAGCTACTACGCGGTGCTGCCGTCGTCGGGCTTCGTCGAGGGGCTCGACATCCAGGCCGACGCGTACGCGAACTCGCTGGTGGACGCCGGCGAGCTGGCGAAGGAGCTCGAGGTCATCATCCAGGAGGCGAAGCGCAAGCTCGACAACCCGGGCGCGGTGACCGTCGAGTCGCTGTACGCGCTGCTGCACGACCGCCACCGCGTGCGCCGCTGGCGCATCGGCACGGAGGAGGGGCTGCGGCGCCTCACGCGCGACGACGTCGCGGGCTTCTACCGCACCTACTACCGCCCCAGCGCCACGGTGCTCTCGATCGTCGGTGACGTGGACCCCGACGCCGCGCTGGCGCACGTGCGCGAGCGCTACGGCGCGCTCGCCGACGGCGCCGTGCCGACGGACCGCGGCCCGCGGGAGGACGCGCCCGCGGACTTCCGCTACCGCGAGCTGTCGGGCGACGTGCAGCAGGCGCAGGTCGCGTTCGGGTGGCGCACGCCGGGCACCCGCCACGACGACACGCCGCACCTCGACCTCGCGGCCGCGGTGCTGGGCACGGGCCGCGGCTCGCGCCTCTATCGCGCGGTGCGCGAGCGCTCGCTGGCGTCGCACGTCGGCGCCTACGACAGCACGCCGACGGACCTCGGCATCTTCGTCGTGCACGCGGAGGGCGATCCGGCGCGGCTGCCCGACGCGGCGCGCGCGGCGTGGACCGAGGTGCGCGCGCTGCGCGAGCAGGGCGTGGGCGCGCACGAGCTGGCGCGCGTGCAGCGCATCGCCGAGTCGCGCTGGCTGCGCCGCCTCGAGACGATGGAGGGCCAGGCGAGCTGGCTGGCCGAGTGGGAGGCGCTGGGCGACTGGCGCCTGGGCGAGGACTACCGCGCGCGGGTGCAGCGCGCGACGCCCGACGACGTCGCCGAGGCAGCGCGCCGCTGGCTCGATCCCGAGCGCGCGGGCGCGATCGTCTACCGCCCGCAG
>CBHYLO010000464.1:0-4182 GCA_966128675.1 uncultured bacterium
GGTTGCCGTCGTCCTCGTGCACCTAGAGCGAGGTGCCGCCGTTCGCGATGCCGATGGACGCGTTCGACGAGGTGGTGAAGCTTAACCTGCACGGCAGCGTCGCGCCGTCGCTCGTGTTCGGCGCCGCGATGGCCGAGCAGGGGAAGGGGAGCATCGTCAACATCTCGTCGATGGCAGCGATGCAGGCGATCAGCGGCGTCCTGGGCTACTCGGTGGCGAAGGCGGCGATCGACAACTTCACGAAGTGGCTGGCCGTGGACCTGGCGCGGCAGTGCGGCGCGGGGCTGCGCGTGAACGCGATCGCGCCGGGCTTCTTCCTGGCGCACCAGAACCGCGGCGTGCTGGTGAACGAGGACGGCAGCTACACGGAGCGCGCGAAGACCGTCATCGCCCGCACGCCGATGGGCCGCTTCGGCGCGCCGGAGGAGCTGATCGGCGCGGTGGTCTTCCTGTGCAGCGACGCGGCGTCGTTCGTGACGGGCACGGTGCTGCCGGTGGACGGCGGCTTCAGCGCGTTCAGCGGCGTATGAGCGTCCGCCTGGCCGCGGTGCTCGGCGCGCTCGCGCTGGCGGCGCCCGCGCACGCGCAGATCGGGCTGCACCCGCTGTTCGTCGACGGCGCGGTGCTGCAGCGCGGCGTGCGCCTGCCGGTGTGGGGCACGGCGCCCGCGGGCGAGCGCGTGACCGTCACCGTCGCCGGCCAGCGCGCCACCGCGGTCGCCGGCGCCGACGGCGCGTGGCGCGTGCGGCTGGCACCGCTCGCGGCGGGCGGTCCGCACACGCTCGTCGCCGCCGGCCGCGCCGACACGGCGCGCGCGCGCGACGTCCGGGTGGGGGAGGTGTGGGTCGCCGGCGGGCAGTCGAACATGGGCCTCGTCACGCGCCGCGTGCCGGGCGCCGACACGGTGCTCGCGCAGGCGCCCGACTCCGTGCTGCGCCTCTTCCTCGTGGGCCAGGACTCGGCCGACGCGCCCATCGCGGCGCCGCGGCGCGGGAAGTGGACGCGCGCGGATTCCGCCACGGTCGCGGGCTTCTCCGCCGTCGCGTACCACTTCGCGCGCGACCTGCGGCGGCAGCTCGGCGTGCCGGTGGGCATCATCGGCTCGTACTGGGGCGGCACGACGGCCGAGACGTGGGCGTCGCGCGCGGCGATGGACCGCGTGCCCGCGCTGCGACCGCTGCTGGCGCGCTTCGACGCCGAGCAGCGCGACCCGTCGCTGCGGAAGCTGCCGCTGCCGAAGGCGCCCAAGCGCCCCGCGATCCTCTACAACGCGATGATCGCCCCGCTGCAGCCGTACGCGATCAAGGGCGCGATCTGGTACCAGGGCGAGTCGAACGCGGGGCGCGCGACGGAGTACCGCGCGCTGTTTCCCGCGGTGATCGCGAGCTGGCGCGCGGGCTGGGGCCAGGGCGACTTCCCGTTCCTGTTCGTGCAGCTGCCCGGCTACCTGCCCGACACCGTCGAGACGCCGCGCGCCAACTGGGCGCAGCTCCGCGCCGCGCAGCGGCACGTCGCGCGCACGGTGCCGAATGTCGGCATGATCGTGTCGCACGACCAGGGCGAGCCGCGCGACCTGCACCCCACGCGCAAGGACGTCGTGGGCGCGCGGCTGGCGCGCGCGGCGCGCGCGCTGGCGTACGGCGAGTCGGTCGCGTGGGCCGGCCCGCGCTACGAGACGCTGCGCGTGCGCGGCGACACCGCCGAGCTGACGTTCTCGCACGCGCGCGGGCTGGTGGTGCGCGGCGACACGCTCGCGGGCTTCGAGCTCGCGGGCGCCGACGGCCGCTGGACGCCCGCGCATGCGATCGTGCGCGGCACGCGCGTGCTGGCCTGGAGCCCCGCGCTGCGCGCGCCGACGGCGGCGCGCTACGGCTGGCTCGACTTCCCGATCGCCAACCTGACCGATCCCGACGGCCTCCCGGCCTCGCCCTTCCGCACCGACGACGCGCCCGCCGCCACGGCGGCCGGCGCCTCCTCCCGCCGCTCATCGCCATGAAGCTCGGACTCGGACTGTACCGCAGCCTGCTGACGCCCGACAACTTCGCGTTCGCGAAGCAGGCCGGCGTGACGCACCTGATCGTCCACCTGGTGGACTACTTCAAGGGCGCGACGCCCAACCTCACCAGCGGCCCGCCGACGCTCGGCTGGGGCGTGACGCAGAACCAGGACCGGCCCTGGACCTACGAGGAGCTGGTCGCGATCAAGCGGGAGATCGAGGGCGCGGGCCTGACGTGGGAGGCGATCGAGAACTTCGATCCGTCGCACTGGCACGACGTGCTGCTCGACGGCCCGAAGAAGGTGCAGCAGATGGAGAGCCTCAAGCGCACGATCCAGGCGATCGGCCGCGCGGGCATTCCCATCATGGGCTACAACTTCAGCATCGCGGGCGTGTGGGGCTGGACGAAGGGCCCGTACGGCCGCGGCGGCGCGAAGGCGCTGGTCTACGACGAGTCGACGATCGACAAGGCCACGCCGCTGCCGAACGGCATGGTGTGGAACATGGTCTACGACCCGGACGCGCCCGCGGGCGTCGTCGCGCCCATCGGCAGCGACGAGATCTGGCAGCGGCTCGAGTGGTTCCTGCAGCAGATCCTGCCGGTGGCCGAGGAGAACGGCGTGCGCATGGCGCTGCACCCGGACGATCCGCCGACGGACGCGCTGCGCGGCGGCGCGCGGCTGGTGAACACGCCGGGCAAGTACCAGCGCATGCTGGACCTCGTCCCCAGCTCGTCGAGCGCGCTCGAATACTGCCTCGGCTCGCTGCAGGAGATGGCCGAGGGCGACGTGTACGAGGCGACGGAGCACTACGGCCGCCTGGGCAAGATCGCCTACGTCCACTTCCGCAACGTGCGCGGCAAGGTGCCGCACTACCAGGAGGTGTTCGTGGACGAGGGGGACCTCGACATGATCCGCGTCCTGTCGATCCTGCGCGACGTGCAGTTCGACGGCGTGATCATCCCCGACCACACGCCCGAGATGACGTGCGGCGCGCCGTGGCACGCGGGGATGGCGTTCGCGCTGGGCTACATCAAGGCCGCGATGCAGGCCGTCGATCGCTACGACGCCGGGCGGGTGCTCGCGACCACGGCGCGGTGACGGCATGAGACGCCGGCGCGCCGTCGTCGTCGCGTGCGCGCTCGCGCTGGCCGGGTGTCGCGCGCGGGTCGCGACGACGGCGCCGCCGCGCCTCGCCGTGTTCCTGCTGGTCGGGCAGTCGAACATGGCGGGGCGCGGCACCGTGGAGACGGTCGATCGCACGCCGGTGCCGCACGTGTGGATGCTGGACCGCGACGGACGCTGGGTGCCGGCGGTCGAGCCGATGCACTTCGACAAGCCGTCGGCGGGCGTGGGGCCGGGACGCGCCTTCGGCGCCGCGCTGGCGGCGCGCGACACCGCGCTCGCGATCGGGCTCGTGCCGGCGGCCGTCGGCGGGTCGCCGATCCGCGCGTGGGCGCCCGGCGCGCGCGACGCCGCGACGGACACGCATCCGTACGACGACGCGCTGCGGCGCGCGCGCCAGGCGCTGCGCGGCGGCACGCTCGCCGGCATCCTCTGGCATCAGGGGGAGAGCGACGCCAACGCGACGGCCGCGCCGCTCTACGCCGCGCAGCTGCGCGCGGTGCTGCAGCGCTTCCGCGACGACCTGGGCGCGCCGGACGTGCCGATCGTCGTCGGGCAGCTGGGCCGCTTCCCGGAGCGGCCGTGGAGCCCGTGGCGCGACTCGGTGAACGCGGTGCACGAGGCGCTGCCCGCGCGGCTGCCGCGCGTCGCGTTCGTGCGCGCGGACGGGCTGACGCACCGTGGGGACAGCCTGCACTTCGACGCGCCGTCGGCGCGCGAGCTGGGACGCCGCTACGCGGAGGCGTGGCTGCGGCTGCGCGCCGCGCCGGCCCCGTGACCCGCGCCACGCGCGTGCACGCATAGAAGTCGCCCGGCGGCGCCGTCCGTGCCGCCGGCCATCGCCCGACCACCGTCCGGAGGTTGCCGCATGTCCGTGGCCGTTCCCCGCCGTGCCCTCGCGCCGCTGCTCGCCGCCCTCGCCTGGGGGTGCGCCGACCCCACGCCCGTCGAGCGCACGCTCCTCCCGCGCGCCGGCGCGTCGGCCGACGCCTCGGCCGCCGAGAGCCCGAGCCGCGTCGTCGTCGACGCGTCGGCGCCGATGGGCGACGTCATCCGCTTCGA
>CBHYLO010000465.1:0-4180 GCA_966128675.1 uncultured bacterium
GCCAGCCCCGTGATGACCGTCGAGCGCCAGGAGTTCAGGAAGAAGTAGATGATGACGACGCAGAGGATCGCGCCGAGGACCAGCTCGTGCTCCACCGAGTCGAGCGCCTGGCGGATGCGCTGCGAGTCGTCGCGGATGACGGTGAGGCTGACGTCCGGCGGCAGCGTCTCGTCCAGCTCGGCCGCCGCCGCGCGCACGCGCTCGGCCACCTCGACGGTGTTGCTCCCCGAGATCTTCAGCACGTCCACCGCGACCGCGATCGCGTCCTGGCCGGTCCCGCGCCCGATCAGCGTCGCCGAGCGGCGCTCCGCCGTCCCGTCGACGATCGTCGCCACGTCGCCGAGGCGGATCGGGGTCGTGCGGTCGCCCACGCGCCGCTCGCCGACGGTGATGTCGGCGAAGTGCTTCGGGTCCAGCACGCGCCCGGTGACGCGCACCAGCCGCTCGACCGAGCCGCTGCGCACGCGGCCGGCCGGCACCTCCTGGTTCTCGCGCTGCAGCGCCTGCATCACCTGCGGCGGGGCCACCGCGTAGGCGCGCATCGCCGCCGGGTCCAGCTGGACCTTGATCTGCCGCGCCGCGCCGCCGACCACGTTCACGCCGCCGACGCCCGGGATCGACTCGAAGCGCGTCGCGACGACCTCCTCGGCGATGTCGGTCAGCTCGCGCACCGGCCGCTCGGCGCTCTGCAGCGCGATCGACATGATGGGCGAGTCGTTCGGGTCGAAGCGCTGGATCACCGGATCCAGGATGTCCTGCGGCAGCTGCCGCCGGATGCGCGCGACCTTGCCCTGCACCTCCTGCAGCGCCTCCATCGGGTTCGTGGAGAGCTCGAGCAGGACGCGGACGTTCGAGTTCCCCTCGTACGACGTGGAGGAGACCTCGCGGATCCCCTGGACGGTGTTGACCGCCTCCTCGATCGGCTTGGAGACCTCGCGCTCGATCACCTCGGGCGAGGCGCCCGGATACGCCGTCTGGATGCTGACGACGGGGCGGGTGACGTCGGGGTACTCGTCGATCGCCAGCCGCTGGTAGGCGACGGTGCCCAGGACGACCAGCGCCACCATGAGCATGGTGGCGAAGACCGGCCGCTTGATGGAGACGTCGGAGAGGATCATGGCGCGCCCTTCCTGGAGCCGCTGTCGGAGGCGGGGCGGCCGCCCGTGGCCGCCTGGCGGCCCGCCGGGCCGCCCTCCCCGCCGAGGATCTGCACCGTGGTGCCCTGGCCCACGCCGGCGACGTTGCCGACGATCACGCGGTCGCCCGGCTGCAGGCCGTCGAGCACCTCGGCGACGCCCGCCGCCTCGTCGAGGAGGCCGAGGTTCACCGGCGCGCGCTCGACGCTCTGGCCGCGGAGGCGGTAGACGAAGGTGTTGGAGCCCGCGCCGCGCCCCGCGCCGATCTGCTCCTGCGCCTGGCGCAGCGCGGTCGTCGGCACGAGCACCGCGTCGTCGATCGTGCGCCCGACCGCGCGGCCGGTGACGAACGTGTTGCCGCGCAGCGCGCCGCCCGGGTTGGGCACCTCGACGAAGACGGTCACGGCGCGCGTGGCCGGGTCGATGGTCGGGCTGACGCGCGCCACCGTGCCCTCCAGCGTGCGGCCCTGCGCCGAGAAGCGCACGGCCTGCCCGGGGCGCAGCGTGCCCGCGAGGCGCTCGGGCACCGACGCCGCGAGCTCCAGCCGGTCGCCGCGCACGAGCGTGAACAGCTCGGCGCCGCGCGTCACGCGCTCGTTGCCCTCGACCGCGCGCGACTCGACGACGCCGGACATCGGCGCGAGCACGCGCGTGTCGGCGCGCCCCGCGGACGCCGCGCGCACGCGCGCCTCGGCGGCCGCGCGGCGCGCCTTCGCGGCCGCCAGCGACTGCTCGCCGACGCGCACCTCGCGCTCGGCGACGGCGCCGGCGCGGAACAGCTCGCGCGTCTGGTCGAGGTTCCACTGCGCGGCGCTGACCTCGGTGCGCGCGCTCTCGCGGTCCGCCTCGGCGCTGCGGCGGTCGCTCGTCTGCTGGTTGGGCTCGAACTGCGCGAGCAGCTGGCCCTCGCGCACGGCCTGGCCGGGGCGCACGTAGACGCCCGTGAGGTCGCCCTCGAGTCGCGCGCGCACGACGACCGTCTGCAGCGGCCGCAGGTCGCCCGAGAGCGGGATGCCCGCCTCGATCGCGCCGCGCTTGATCTCGGCGACGTCGCTGGCGGCCAGCACGAGCGGCGGGCGCTTGCCACCGGGGCCGCCGGCGCCGCCGGGCCCCTTCGCGGTGGGGGCGGCGTTGGCGCCCTTGTCGCCGCAGCCGGCGAGCGCGAGGACGAGCAGGATCCCGCTGAACGCCGAGCGCCGAGCGTGATGAGTGGACGGGAGGTTCATGGGATCGGAATCGGGCGCCCGAGCGCGCGCGCCTGTTCGGCGGCGGCCAGGTAGACGTCGTATGTGGCGCGCAGGGCGTTGGTCTGCGCGGTGAGGAGCGCGAGCTGCGCGTCGGACACCTCGAGCTGGGTGCCGAGGCCGCGCTGGAAGCGGAGCGTGGCGAGGCGGAACGCCTCGTCGGCGTCGGCGGCGTTGGCGCGCTGCGCGGCGTACAGGGCGCGCGCGCGCTCGACGCCGGCGCGCGCCTGCGCGGCCTCGACGGCCACGCGCTCACGCACCTGCGCCAGCTGCATCTCGGCCGTGCGCGCCTGCGCCTGCGCGAGGTCGACGTTCCCCTTCGCGCGCAGCCCGTCGAACAGCGGCCAGCTCACGTCGACGCGGAACGAGCGGTCGGCGAAGAAGCCGTTGTTCTGGCAGATGCGCGTCGCGGGCGAGCCCGCGGGGCAGAACTCGGGGCCCGAGCGGCCGAGGCGCGTCGGGAAGCCGGCGCTGGTCGGCAGCGCGAGCACGCCCGTGGTGAACGACACGCCGACGGTCGGCAGGAAGTCCGCGCGCGCCACCCGGATGCCGGCGCGGCGCGCGGACGCGGTGGCCTCGGCGGCGCGCACGGCGGCCCGGTCGCCGATCGGCGCGGCCTCGTCGCGCGCGCCCGCCGCGGCGGCGCGCGCGGCGCCCTCGCGGCCCATCTCCTCGGCGCTCGCGAGGACGGCCAGCACCGCGCCCGAGTCGGCCGCCAGCGCCGTCGTCAGGCGCAGCGGGCGGTCGGTCGGGAGGTTGAGCAGGCGGCGCAGCTCGAGGTACGCGAGCTCGCGGTCGTTGCGCGCCTGGATGACGAGCGGCTCGAGGTTCGCGCGCTCGACGCGCGCGCGCAGCACGTCGTAGCGCGCGGCGCGGCCGCCGCGCTCCAGCTGCTCGATCTGCCCCACGCGCTCGGCGGACAGCGCGAGGTTGCGCTCCTGGATCGCGACCAGCTGGTCGGCCGCCTGCGCGCCGAGGTACGCGCGCTGGACGTCGACGGTGAGCGTGGCGCGCACCTCGTCGAGGTCGAAGCGGCTGGCGGCCCGCGCGCGCGACGCGACCTGCAGCCCGCCGACGATGCGGCCGCCCTGGAAGAGCGCCTGCGACAGGACGGCGTTGCCCTGGTACGTGTAGGCCTGGCCGAACACCGAGCCGACGATGGTCGCGCGGGCGTTCTCGAGGACCTGCTGGTAGTTGCCGGTGGCGCGCAGCTGCGGCAGCGCGGACGAGCGCGCGATGGCGACCTGCGCGTCGGTGGCGTCGACCGAGGCCTCGGCCTGGCGCACCTCGTCGCCGAGGCGCAGCCCGCGCGCGACGGCGTCGGCGAGCGACAGCGCGATGGCGTCGGTGCGGGTGGAATCGCCCGCGGCGGCCGTGACGGCGGCGCGGGGCACGGGGGTGGCGGGCGGCTGCGCGCCGAGGGCGGGCGCCGCGAGAATGGACAGCGTCTGGGCGGCGCGCAGGGCGCGCGCGACCCGGGAATACGGGGGGTTCATGGCCCCGGATATACGCCGGCTGGGGGGCCTTCGTTGCCGGCGGACCGGGCCGGAGAGGTCCGGGAAATGACAACTCGGGACCGGAACGGCGGAGGACGGAACGGCGGAGAACGGTGAGGCGGAAGACGATGGAGCGTGAGCCGAAACGGCGGACCTCCCGGCTCGACGCTTCAAGCTGGAAGGTTCCGCCCCACCGTCTCACGCCGTTCCGTCCTCCGCCCCTCCGTCCTCCGCCTCACCGCGCCTCCGCCAGCCCGAACGGCGCGCCCGTCGCGCGCGCCACCCGCCGCGCCGCGTCCAGCAG
>CBHYLO010000466.1:0-4160 GCA_966128675.1 uncultured bacterium
AGGTCGCGAACGCCTGTCCGGCGCCGCCGGCGGCGGCCAGCGCCGCGCCGGCCACGCCGCCGACGGTCCCGCAGTCGGCCCCGCAGACGATCCCACAGGCCGTGTCGCCCGCCACGGGCGCGCCGGCCACCGGCACGCCCGGCACGCCGCCCCCCGCGGCGGCGCCGAGCGGCTGAGTCGTCCCGGTCGCGATCCGGCCGTGCGCCTGGGCGTCCTCGGCGGGACCTTCGATCCGCCCCACGTGGGGCACCTCCTGATCGCGTCCGACGCGGTCGAGCAGCTGTCGCTCGACCGCGTCGTGTTCATCCCGGCGGCGCTGCAGCCGCTGAAGCCGGGGTCCGCGCAGACG
This sequence comes from uncultured bacterium, assembly GCA_966128675.1. Taxonomy (GTDB): domain Bacteria; phylum Gemmatimonadota; class Gemmatimonadetes; order Gemmatimonadales; family Gemmatimonadaceae; genus Roseisolibacter. Next base: position 350 of record CBHYLO010000466.1, read on the forward strand.
CCGCCGGCCGCCCGGCTGGCGATGGTGCGCGCCCTGGTGGGGGACGACCCGCGCTTCGGCGTCGACCCCATCGAAATCGACCGCGGCGGGTTATCATATACCGTCGACACGCTCGGGACCCTGGCGGCGCAGCAGCCGGGGGCCGAGCTGTTCCTGCTCGCCGGTGCGGACGTGCTGGCCACGTTCGCGCGCTGGCGGGAACCGGAGCGCATCCGGCGGCAGGCCACGCTCGTGGTGCTGACGCGCGGAGGGGAGGACGGGACCGTGCCGACCGCGGCCCCGCCGGACTTCCCCGGGGGGGCGCCCGTCTTCCTGCCGACCCGCCGCGTGGACGTGTCGTCCACGGAGGTGCGCGCCCGCCTGGCGGCGGGGCGCCCGATACGGGGCTTCGTGCCCGAGAGCGTCGCCGACCTCATCCGGTCGGCGGGGCTGTACCGATAGAGGATCCGATGCTCAAGAGTATCGTCAACCGCGTCTTCGGCTCCCGGCACGACCGGGAGCGCCGCCGCGTGGCCCCGATCGTCGACGCGATCAACGAGCAGTACGAGCGCCTCCAGGGCGTCTCGGAGGCGGAGCTGCGCGGCCAGACCGCCAAGTTCCGCGAGATCCTGCGCGAGCGCACCGCGGAGCTGGAGGCCCGGATCGCCGAGCTGAAGGCCGCGAAGCACAACACGAGCGACGCGGCGGAGCGCGAGCGGCTGGACGCCGAGCTCTCGGGGCTCGACGGCCGCGGCGGCGTGGAGGCCGAGCTGCGCGAGACGATCGCCGAGGTGCTCGACGAGATCCTCCCCGAGGCGTTCGCCACGGTGCGCGAGGCCGCGCGCCGTCTGTCCGGCTCGACCGCCAACGTGACGGGCACCGAGCTCACGTGGGACATGGTGCACTACGACGTGCAGCTGAACGGCGGCATCCAGCTGCACATGGGGAAGATCGCGGAGATGGCGACCGGCGAGGGCAAGACGCTCGTCGCCACGCTGCCGCTCTACCTCAACGCCATCCCGGCGCGCGGCGCGCACCTGGTGACGGTGAACAACTACCTCGCCCGCCGCGACTCGCAGTGGATGGGGCACCTGTACACGTACCTCGGCCTCACCGTCGGCTGCATCGACGACACCGAGCCGGGCACGCCCGAGCGGCGCGCCGCGTACGAGTGCGACATCACGTACGGCACGAACAACGAGTTCGGCTTCGACTACCTCCGCGACAACATGGTGACGTCGCTGGACCAGCGCGTGCAGCGGCCGCACTGGTTCGCGATCGTCGACGAGGTCGACTCGGTCCTGATCGACGAGGCGCGCACGCCGCTCATCATCTCGGGCCCCGTGGGGAACGAGGGCGACGTGATGTACGCGGAGCACAACGACAAGGTGCAGCGCCTGGTCCGCCGCCAGAACGAGCTGGTGAACGGGCTGGTGGGCGAGGGCGAGCGCGCGCTGGAGTCGGGCGACACGTCGACCGCGTCGCTGCTGCTGTTCAAGGCGCAGCTGGGCGCGCCGAAGAACAAGCGGCTGCTCAAGGCCTACCAGGAGTCGGGCGTCAAGCAGCTCGTGCAGCGCATGGAGCTCGACTACCTCGCGGACCGCAAGCTGCCGGCGACCAAGCAGCAGTATCGCGACCTCGAGGACGACCTGCTGTACGTGCTCGACGAGAAGGGGCACACGGTCCACCTGACGGACCGCGGCGTCGACTTCCTCGCGCCCGAGAACCACGACGAGTTCGTGCTGCCGGACATCTCGACCGAGGTGCACCGCATCGAGCACGATCACGACATGACGGCGCAGGAGAAGCTGGACCAGCGCCGCGCGATCGAGATCGAGTACGCCCGCAAGAGCGAGATCCTGCACATCGTCCACCAGCTGCTGCGCGCGCACGCCCTGTACGAGAAGGACGTGAACTACGTCGTGCAGGAAGGGCAGGTGCTCATCGTCGACGAGTACACCGGCCGCACGATGCCGGGGCGCCGGTGGAGCGAGGGGCTCCACCAGGCCGTCGAGGCGAAGGAGCGCGTGCAGGTGAAGGGCGAGACGCAGACGATGGCGACCATCACCATCCAGAACTACTTCCGCCTCTACGAGAAGCTCGCCGGCATGACCGGCACCGCGGAGACGGAGGAGGGCGAGTTCCACCAGATCTACGGCCTGGAAGTGGCCGTGATCCCGACGAACCGCCCGATCGCCCGCGACGACCGCCAGGACCTGATCTACAAGACGCGCCGCGAGAAGTACAACGCGATCGTCGAGGAGACGCGCCGCCTGCACGAGCTGGGGCTGCCGGTGCTGGTCGGCACGACGAGCGTCGAGGCGTCCGAGACGCTGGCGCGCCTGTTCGCGCGCGCGGGCATCAAGCACAACGTCCTCAACGCCAAGTACCACCAGCGCGAGGCCGAGATCGTGGCGGGCGCCGGCCAGCCGGGCGCGGTCACGATCGCGACCAACATGGCCGGCCGCGGCACCGACATCAAGCTCGGCGCCGGCGTGAAGGAGTCGCGCCCGAGCACGGTGAAGGACCTGGACGGGAAGGACGTGGAGGTCACCGAGGACGGCGGCCTGCACATCATCGGCTCCGAGCGCCACGAGTCGCGCCGCATCGACCGCCAGCTGCGCGGCCGCGCGGGCCGCCAGGGCGACCCCGGCGCGTCGCAGTTCTTCCTCTCGCTCGAGGACGACCTGATGCGCCTCTTCGGGTCGGAGCGCATCGCGAAGCTGATGGACCGCCTGGGCGCGCAGGACGGCGAGGTGCTCACGCACCCGATGATCACGCGCTCCATCGAGAGCGCGCAGAAGCGCGTCGAGCTGCAGAACTTCCAGCAGCGCAAGCGCCTGCTCGAGTACGACGACGTGATGAACCAGCAGCGCGAGGTCATCTACTCGCTGCGCGCGTTCGCGCTCGAGGGCGGCGAGGAGCTGAAGGGCGAGGCGCGCAAGATGGTCGAGAAGGCGCTCGCGCGGCGCGTCGAGACCACGCTCGGCGAGTTCGCCGAGGACGAGGCGGAGTCGTGGGATCCGGCGCTGCTGCGCCAGGACCTGCTGATGCACTACCTCGTCTCGGTGCCCGCCTTCGAGGCGCAGGATGGGACCGAGCCGGCGCGTCCCGGGTCGGTCGCGGACGCGCAGGCGCTGGCCAGCACGGCGGGCCTGGAGGCGTTCGACCGCAAGATCACGGAGCTCGACGACGTCACGGACGACGGCGGGCAGGGCTACGGCGAGCGGCTCCTCGCGCTCGTCATGCTCAACGTGCTCGACGAGAAGTGGAAGGACCACCTGTACGATCTCGACCAGCTGCGCGCGGCGATCCACTACCGCTCGTGGGGCCAGAAGGACCCGCTGGTCGAGTACAAGCAGGAGGCCTACACGATGTTCGTCGACCTCATGAACGACGTCGCGAGCACGTTCACCGAGCGCTTTCTGAAGGCGCAGCTCGTGTTCGACCCGATGCCGCCGATGGACCCGTACGCGGGCGCGCTGCCGGGCGGCTACGACGGCGGCCAGCCGGCGGCGCCGAGCGACGGCAAGAAGCGGCGGTACAACGCGCTCGGCATCCTGGAGGAGATCGAGGAGACCGGCGGCGAGCCGGCGGCGGCGGGCAACGGCGCGCACGGCGACGAGCCGCAGATCGTCGAGGCGACGTACGACGCGGGCGACGGCGCCGCGGCGGGCGAGCCGCAGGGCGCCATGGACGTCGGGCCGTCCGAGCCGCCGGCGGCGCCGCCGGCGCCGGCCACGCCGCCGGGCGGGGCGCGCCGGCCGCCCGCGGGGGGGGGGGGGGGGCCGGGGGCGGCGCGGGGGGCGCCGCCGCGCGCGGCCGGGGGGGG
>CBHYLO010000467.1:0-4159 GCA_966128675.1 uncultured bacterium
GGGCACGGGAAGCGGGGCGACCGCGAACGACGCGAACTTCGCCGGGTCACAGGCCACGGCCGTCGCGGAGAGCGCGAGGATCAGCGGCACGCGTCGCATCCGGGAATCCCTGCTCCGCACGCGCAGGACGCGCATGGGCCTCGTGTCGGCATTCCGCATCGCGCGCTCCGGTCAGAGCCCGTCGAGCGCATGCATCGACGCTCCCGCCGCGACGACGCGCGGGGCGGTGCATCGCGAGCCCGCGCCGCGCGAGAGCGCGGCACACCACGCCTGGAGATCCGCGGACGACTCGAACCGAAGGGAATCCGCCGCTCGCGCCGGCAGCTCGCCGCCGGCCAGGCCGACGACGACCCGGGCAATCGCGTCCGTCGTGCGCACGAACTCGTCCCGGCTCCCCAGGGACGGCGCGTACATGTGGGCGACATCGACCCCGCACGTCCCACCGATGCGCATGCGAACGTCCACCACATGGCCCTCCAGCTCAGGGTGCTCCGTCGAGTGCCGTACCGTGTATCTGGTGAAGCTCGGGCAGAATGCGCGCGCCTGCGGCGTGCCGGGCCGAGACGTCGTCCGGAGGCGGTACCCCGCGGTGTCCACGCGTGCGGGCAGGCCTCCGCCGATGCTCCCGCAGCTGGCCAGCTCGTATCGCCGTACCACGTACTCCGCATCCCTCGGGCGGCAGTCCGGCGACGCCAGCAGCAGCGTCGCGCAGGCGGTCGGTCCCATCGCTCGTCGACACCGCTTCCGATTCATCGACTCCCCTCCTCCGCGAGGACCGGCGCGACGCCGCGCAACGCACCCGAGGCCCGACGCGAGGCGCGCCGTTCTCCCGGAGCCGGTCCGCGGCCCTCGATCCGCGGAGGCCACGGCCAGGTCCGGAAGGCCGGCAGGCGACGCACGCAATCGTCCGACCACTCGGGCGAACGCCGGCGTCGCAGGGGAGCGTCGTGCGCCATCGTCACGGCCGAGTTGCCTCGCCAGCCGAGCCGGGCGCAGCGTGAGGCGCGCTCCTCTCGAGCGCGAGGTCCCACCATGGCGTTCCGCTTCCCGGACGGCCGGCCGAGCGACGAGCCGCCGTCGGGCCCCGTCGGGCCGATGTCCCTCGAGGCGTACCTCGCCCTCCTCGAGCGCACCGAAGGGCGCCACGAGTACCTGAACGGCATGGGGTACGCCCTGGCTGGCGCGGCGCACGTGCACGAGGCGGACGGCACGTGGCCGCGCGAGACCATCACCGACGCGGGCGGCGGCGTGGTGCCCCTTCCCTGCCCCGACGGTGCGGCGCTGACGCTCGACGAGATCCACGAGGACCTGACGCTGCCCACCGAGCCGCCGCGCGCGACGCGCGTGTTCGAGCAGCCCGAGACGACGACGGCCGGCGCGTCGTGAGGACGCACCGGCCGGCCCCGACCGTGTGACGCGCGTGACGCGCGTGACGCTCGTGACGCGTCAGGCCGCGGCCGCGAACGGCTGCTCGTCCGCCGCCAGCGTGCGCTGCACGCAGAGCGTGTGCGGGCGCGCGCGCTTCTCGGGGAACCAGGCGCGCTCCGCGGGCTCGTAGCCCAGCGCCGAGAAGAACGCCGGCTGCAGCGTGTGGGCGAACATCGCGTCGTGGCCGCGCATGCGGGCCAGCGTCTCGACGGCGCAGACGACCAGCCGCCCCAGCCCGCGCCCGTGCGCGGCGCGCGACACGGCGACGCTCGTCAGCTCGGCCAGCGACGGCGAGTACTCGCGCAGCGCGGCGCAGGCGAGCACGCGGCCGCGCCCGTCCGTCGCCACGACGAAGTCGTCGACCGCGCGCACGATGTCGCCCGCGCTGCGCGGCAGCAGCAGCGACTCCGCCGCCCACTCGGAGACGAGCGCCGCGATGCCGTCGACGTCCGACAGCCGCGCGCGCCGCACCACGATCTCGTCGCGCGGCGGGACGCCGTCGCGCACCAGCTCCACGGGCGTCACGACTGCGGGCCCTCGGTGATGATGCGCTCGATCGTCTCGAGGCCGCGCGCGAGGTCCTCGCGCGAGATCACGAGCGGCGGCAGGAGGCGCAGCGTGTGGTCGCCGGCGGTGAGGATGAGCAGCCCCGCGTCGCGCGCGCGCGCCACGATCTGCCCCGCCGGCTCGTGCGTGTCGACGCCCCACATGAGGCCCGCGCCGCGCACGGCGCGCACCTTCCCCGTGCGCGCCGCCATCGCGCGCAGCGCGTCGCCGAACCACGCGCCCACCTCGCGCACGTGCGCGAGCAGCGCGGGATCGCCCAGGCGCTCGCAGACGTGCAGCGCGACGTTGGCGACCAGCGGGCCGCCGCCGAACGTCGTGCCGTGGTCGCCGGGATGGATGGCGGCCGCGATCTCCGCGTTCACGAGCACGGCGCCCATCGGCAGCCCGCCGGCCAGCGGCTTGGCGAGCGTGATCATGTCGGGCACGACGCCGGTCGTCTCGTACGCCCACAGCGTCCCGAGGCGCCCGAGCCCGCACTGGATCTCGTCGAACACGAGCGCGATGCGCCGCTCGGCCGTCATCGCGCGCAGCTCGCGCAGCAGGCCGTGGTCGACGACGCGCACGCCGCCCTCGCCCTGCACCGGCTCGACGATCACGGCGCACACGCGCTCCGCGTCCAGCGTCGCGTCCAGCTCCTTGACGTCGCGCTCGGCGATCGAGATGCCGCCGGCGAGCGGGCGGAAGGGCGCGCGGTACTGCGCGCGGTCGGTCGCCGCGAGCACGCCCATCGTGCGGCCGTGGAAGCTGCCGCGCAGCGCGATGATCTCGTGCTTGGCGCAGGTGCCGAACGGGCCGGGCGCCTCGTCGGCGCCGGCCGGCACGAGCGTGCGCGCCCAGCGGCGCGCGAACTTGAACGCGCCCTCGTTGGCCTCCGCGCCCGAGTTGCAGAAGAACGCGCGGGCGGCGAAGGAGTGGTCGACCATCCACTGCGCCAGGCGCTCGCCCGGCTCGGTGCGGAAGAGGTTCGACACGTGGACGAGGCCCGTGTCGAGCGACTCCTGGATGGCGCGCGCGATGCCCGCGTCGCCGTAGCCGAGCGCGTTGACGGCGATGCCGCTCGCCAGGTCGAGGTACGCGCGCCCGTCCTCGTCGTACAGCGTGACGCCCTCGCCGCGCACGATGCGCATGGGCGCGCGCTTGTAGGTGCCGAGCAGCGCGCCCTCGGTGGACGGCTGGGTGCCGGCGGCGGTGTCGGGCACGACGGACGGGGAGACGGCGGTGGCCATGGGGCAGGGCCCGGTGAGGAGCGGTGGTCAGGCCGTCGCCGGCGCCGCGGGGGCGGCGCCGCTGGCGGTGGCGCGGGGCGGGTCGGCCCGCGCGGCGCGATAGCCGAGGCGCCCGCGGCCCCCGCCGCGGGCGAGCGCCGTCTGCGCGGCGTCCAGCTTGGCGGCCATGCCGCCGCCCGCGGTGCCGGCGCGCACGAGCGCGGCCGCCCCGGCGGGATCGAGCGAGGCGACGGGGGCGCCGTCCACCAGGACGCCCGGCACGTCGGCCATGAAGAACAGCTCCGCGGCGCCGACGGCGGCGGCCACCGCGGCCGCGGCGTCGTCGCCGTTGACGTTGAGCGCGACGCCGCGCGCGGCGGTGCTCGCGGACACGGGGCTGATCACGGGGCAGTAGCCCGCGCCCAGGAGCAGCGCGAGCAGCGCGACGTTCACGCGCGCGGGCTCGCCGACGCGGCCCATGCGCGCGTCCGCGGTGGGCGCGGCCTCCAGCAGCACGCCGTCCTCGCCCGAGAGGCCCAGCGCGGCGACGCCGGCGGCCATGAGCGCGGAGACGAGCTGCTTGTTGGCGAGCCCCGACAGCGCCATGCGGATGACGTCGACGTCGGCGTCGGTCGTGACGCGGCGCCCGCCGATGAACTCGGGCGTGATGCCGCGCGCGCGCTGGATCTCGCTCACCGCGTCGCCGCCGCCGTGCACGACGACGAGGCGCCCGCCCGTGGCGGCCGACACGGCGGCCAGCGCGGCGGGCAGGGCGGGGTCGCCCTGCGTGCGCCCGCCGAGCTTCACGACGACGGCGCCGCGGAAGACCTCGTGCAGGGCGGCGTGCGCGTCGGCGACGGTGCCGTGCGGGGGAACGACCGTACGCACGTTCGTGCTCGCGCCGTCGCTCAACGCGGGAGTCCCGCGGTCTCGTCGAGACCGAGCATCAGGTTCGCGTT
>CBHYLO010000468.1:0-4154 GCA_966128675.1 uncultured bacterium
GGGGGCCCCCCGGCCCCCGGCGGGGGGGCCCGGCGGGCGGCCGGGGGGTCCCCGCCCGCCCCCGCCGCACGTGCGTCACCGTCGTCCGATGGTCGCTCCGCTCAGAAGCGGATGCCGACGCGGATCGGGATGATGTTGAACGCGCTGCCCTCGGTCTGGATCGACTGGTAGCGGATGTCGCCGAAGGCGGTGATGCCGGAGAGCGGGATCTCGAGGCCGGCACCGAGGTTGAAGCCGAACTTCGTCTCGGAGTCGGCGTTCTCGGCGGCCGCACTCAGGTTGAACAGGCCGACGCCGCCGAGCAGGTACGGGCGCGCCGTCTCGCCGCCGAACTTGTAGAGCGCGTTGGCGACACCGCTGATGATGCGCGTGTCGGTGTCGGAGCTGAGCACGCCCGAGTCGTCCTTGAACGCGAAGCGCTGGTAGTCGACCTCGAGCCGGAACGCGAGCGGCGACGCCGGGCGCGTGAACTCGAGCAGGCCGCCGACGTTGAAGCCCGAGTCGTAGAAGTCGCCCGCGTCGCCCGTCGGGATGCTCAGGCCTCCGGAGATGCCGACGCTGACGGGGCGGGTGGAGGCGCCGGTGGCCTGCGCGTGCGCGGCGGAGGCCGTGAGGGCGAGGGCCAGCGGGCCGCAGACCAGCAGGCGGCGAAGGGCGGTCGTCATGATCGCGGGAGTGAGGGTCGCGCGTGTTCGAACGGCCCGCGCCACGCGAGTCCCACCAGGGGGCTCAGGGCGCGGGAGGTGTGCCGGGCGCAGGCGCAGGAGTCGCGCCACCGCGCGCGGAGTCCGCGGTCGCCGGCGCGGCCGGCGTGCCGGACGTCCCGGGCGTCCCGGGCGTCCCGGGCGTCCCCGGCGCGGGGGACAGCGGGTCCACGTCCACCGCGCGCACGCCGGTGGCGAAGTAGTCGGTCTCGCCGAAGCAGCTGGTGGGCACGCCGCGGTGCTCCTCGTAGCTGAGCGCCACGCGGCGCCCCTCGAGCTTCTGGATCTGCGCCGCCACGGCGTCGTCGCGCACGGAGTAGTTGAACAGCTCCGGCGCCTGTCCCGGCACGTTGGAGAGCGCCAGCTCCCCCTCCCACGTCTTACACAGCCAGCCCTTGCGCGAGAGCTTCTGGTTGTAGCCCGTGCGCGTGCCGTCGGAGTAGCTGTACATCAGCGTGATCGCGGTCCAGGCGCCGATGACGAGGAGGGGCGCGAGGACGAGCGCGGCGAGCGTCAGCTTCCCCCAGTTGCGGCGGGCGAAGGAGCCGCGCGAGGGAGCGCCGGACGGCGCGTCGGAACTGGTCATGGGCGTCGGGCGATTGGGGGAGTGGGCCTGCCGGAGAGTATCCCTCGGCCGTCCCGGCGGCGCTAGCTTTCGCAGGGGCCGCGCCGTCGGCCGCCCGTCACCTCCCCGTCGTGCAGGACCTGCCGTGAGCTCCGTTCCCCTCCCGATCGCCGGCGACGCGCCGGCCGCCCCCCCGGCCCCCATCGCCACGTTCGGCGCCCGCCGGCCGTCCGTGACCGCGCGCGTGCGCGGCGTGGGCGTGGGCGCGTCGCAGCCGGTGGTCGTGCAGTCGATGACGAACACCGACACCGCCGACGCGGCCGCGACGGCGCTGCAGGTGGCGGCGCTGCACCGGGCGGGCTCGCAGATCGTGCGCGTCACGGTCAACAACGACGAGGCGGCGGCGGCGGTCCCCGAGATCCGCGCGCGCCTGGACGACCTGGGCCTCGACGTGCCGCTGGTGGGCGACTTCCACTACAACGGCCACCTGCTGCTGACGAAGTACCCGGCGTGCGCGGCGACGCTCGACAAGTACCGCATCAACCCGGGCAACGTCGGCACGCGGCACCGCGACGCGAACTTCACGCAGATCGTGCAGGTCGCGATCGACCACGACAAGCCGGTGCGCATCGGCGTGAACTGGGGCTCGCTCGACCAGGACCTGCTGACGCAGATGATGGACGCCAACGCGGCCGCGGGGCATCCGCGCGACGCGAAGGACGTCTACATCGAGGCGATGCTGGAGAGCGCGCTCCGCTCCGCCGCGCTGGCGGAAGAGGTCGGGCTCGCGCACGACAAGATCATCATCAGCGCGAAGGTCAGCGTCGTCGCGGACCTGGTGGAGGTGTACCGCCGCCTCGCGCGCCGCTGCGACTATCCGCTGCACCTCGGGCTCACCGAGGCGGGGATGGGGAGCAAGGGCGTGGTCGCGTCCACCGCGGGCCTCGCGATCCTGCTGAGCGAGGGGATCGGCGACACGATCCGCGTCTCGCTGACGCCCAAGCCGGGCGGCGACCGCACGGAGGAGGTGCTGGTCGCGCAGCAGATCCTGCAGTCGCTGGGGCTGCGCTCGTTCGCGCCGCAGGTGACGGCGTGCCCCGGGTGCGGGCGCACGACGTCGACCTTCTTCCAGCACATGGCGGAGGACATCCAGACCTACCTGCGCGAGCAGATGCCGGTGTGGCAGCGGTCGCACCCCGGCGTGGTCGAGATGAAGGTCGCGGTGATGGGGTGCGTCGTGAACGGCCCGGGCGAGAGCAAGCACGCGAACATCGGCATCTCGCTGCCGGGGACGTTCGAGGAGCCGAAGGCGCCGGTCTACGTGGACGGGCGGCTGCTGACGACGCTCAAGGGCGACCGCATCGTGGCGGAGTTCCTGGAGATCCTGGAGTCGTACGTCGCGCGCACGTATCCGGCGGAGACGATCGCGGAGCCGGCGGGCGTCTGATCCGTCGCGCCGGACCCTCAGTGCCACTGCAGCAAGGATGAAGATCTGAGAAGATCGGATGGAAGTTCTGATGGCTCCGCGTGGCAGCGACGAATGTCGCCCTCCACCGGAGCCATCAGACTTTCAATCCGATCTTCTCCGATCTTTTCCTTGCCAATGCCGTTGCCGTTCCGAGCCGCTACTGCTCCACGCCCGACGCGGACGCGGCCAGGGCGTCGGTGGCGGCGCGCAGCTCCGTGACGGCCGGCGTGTCGAAGCCCGCGGCGCGCAGCTGCTCGGCCACCTGCTGGTACCAGCGCAGCCGCGCCTCGCGGCCCTCGCTCACGCGCTGCCACACCGATTCGGGGAAGGACGTGCGGCGCAGGTCGGCGAGCAGCGCGCTCGCCTCGTGGACCTCGTGCGCGGCGCACACCCAGCGCGCGGCGTCCGGCGCGCCGGCGAGGCGCGCCAGCAGGTCGCCCTTCTGCTCCTCGTGCGACAGCTCGATGCCGTCGTCGTCGAGGCGGCGCGGGACGGCGGCGAGCAGCACGTCCACCGTCGCCTCGCCGAACTTGTCGGCCAGCCGCTCGCGCACCGCGTCCACGCTGTAGCCGTCGCGCAGGTAGTCCTCGACGGTCTGGCGCAGCACGCCGGCGACCACCGTGGCCTCGTCCTGCCCGTAGCGCGTGAGCATGACGGCGAGGTTCGCGGGCGCCGTGAAGTACGGCAGGCGCGTGCCCTTGCGCACCTCGCGGTCGTGGTGCTTGTCCGCGAAGGCGAGCGCGTGGTGGATACGGTCGGAATAGCCGGTCATCGAGCCCGTCGGACGGGGGAGGCGGGGCGGGGAATCTACAGCGCCGCCAGGGCGGGTGCTTCGCGGAACCAGGCGAGGATCCGCTCCAGCCCCGCGCGGTCGTCGTCGTCGAAGGTGGCGCGGTGCTCGGAGTCGACGTCGAACACCGCCAGCAGCGTCCCCGCCGCGTCGTACACCGGGACGACGATCTCGCTCAGCGAGCGGCCGTCGCAGGCGATGTGGCCCGGGAACGCGTGCACGTCCTCGACGACCACCGTGCGCCCCTCGGCCGCCGCGGTGCCGCAGACGCCGCGCCCGAACGCGATCTCGAGGCAGCCGAGCGTCCCCTGGTAGGGGCCGACCCGCAGCAGCGCGCCGGGTTCGACGACGCGGTAGAAGCCGGTCCACAGGTGGCCGAACGCGTGGTGCACCAGGCAGCTGACCGTCGCCATGGCGGCGATGGGATCGGCGACGCCCTCGAGGACGGCGCGGACGTGCTGGTCGAGCTCCGCGTAGGCGTCGGCCTTGGGGCGATCCCGGAGGTCCAGCGTGATCTCTGACATGGTCGTGGGACTTGGGAGGCGGTGAAGCGGAGGACGGAACGGCGGAGGACGATGGGGCGTGAGACGGTGGGGCGGACCTTTCAGCGTCAAGCGTCAGGCGAAG
>CBHYLO010000469.1:0-4144 GCA_966128675.1 uncultured bacterium
AACCCGCGTGCCCGAATACATCGTCATGTTCCCGGCCGACAACGAGGCGGGGATGGACGCGCGAACTGACGCCGACCGTCAGGCCACGTTCGACACCGACTATGAGTTCGGCCAGCTGCTCGCAGCACGGCACGCGCGCGGCGCCCCACAGGACGCCCTCGGTGGCGCGCGTGCGCTCGCGGCACACGCGGTCGCGCGTCGCCAGCCACGCGCGCTGCTCCGCGCGCAGCGCGCGCACCGACGCCGGCTCGCGCGCGCCGCCCGCCGCGCGGCGATAGCGCGCGATGACGCCCTGGTAGACGCGCGTCAGCCGCGCGTCCGTGCGCGCGAGGTGACCGAGCAGACAGCTTCGCTGGTCCGCCGACACCGGCGACCGGCACGTCTCGGCGAGCGTGCGCGCGGCGCTCGGCGTGCTCGTGCGCGAGGGCTCGGGCTTCGCGGCGGGCGTGGCCGGCGCGCCCGTGACGGCGCGCCCGGAGTCGAGCCGCACGTCGCCCGCCGCGCTGCTGCGCGTGGGCGTCGTCGCGGCCAGCAGCGAGTCGAGCGCGGTGTCGCGCGCCGCGGGCGGCACCGTCGCGACCGACGGCGCCGCGTCGGCGATCGTCCGGTCGATGCCGTCCTCCGCGCGGCGCGACGACGCGAACGCCAGCAGCAGCACCAGCATCAGCGCCGCCGCCCCCGCCGCGAGGAGCGCGGGGCGCCGCACGGGGCGCCGCACGGCGCGCCGCGGCGCGGTCACGTCCGGCGCGCTCGCGATCGGCGCGGTGACGACCGGCGCGGTCACGACCGGTGCGGTCACGACCGGCGCGTCGCCGGCCGACACCGGCACGACGCGCCGCAGCGTCGTCGCGTCGATCTCCGCCGTGCTCGGCGCCGGCGGCAGCTGCGCCGGGCGCGGGGTCAGGCGCGCGAGCAGCTCGCCCGCGTCGCGCCAGCGCGCGTCGGGATCCTTCTGCAGCGCGCCCTCGATGGCGGCGAGGAGGAACGCCGGGATGTCGGGGCGCAGCGCCGCGAGGTCCGGCAGCCGCTCGTGCTTCTGGTTGTGCAGCACCGTGTAGAGCGTCTCGCCCTGCCACGGCCGGCGGCCGGCGACCATCTCCCAGCCCACGAGCCCCAGCGCGTACACGTCGGCGCGCTCGTCGGCGGTGCGGCCGTCGACCTGCTCGGGCGCCATGTACGTGGGCGTGCCGAGCGAGCTGCCGGTCATCGTCAGCTGCGTGTCGGTGTCGAGCGAGCGCGCGATGCCGAAGTCCGCGAGCAGCGCGCGGTCGCTGCCGTCCTCGAGGAAGATGTTCTCGGGCTTCACGTCGCGGTGCACGATGCGCGCGGCGTGCGCGTGCGCGAGGCCCGCGGCGACGTCGCGCAGCACGCCGGCCACGACGTCGAAGCGCAGCGCGCCCACGTCGCGCAGGATCGCGCGCAGCGTGCGCCCGTGCACGTACGCGTTGACGATCGCGAAGGCGTCGCCCGCGTCGTCGAGCGCCTCGACGCCGAGGGTGCGCACGAGGTTCGGGTGGCGCAGGCCGGCGACCGTGCGCGCCTCGCGCGCGAAGCGGCGCAGCGCCTCCTGGTCGGCCGCGTAGCGCGTGGCGATCAGCTTGATGGCGACGTGCTGCCCCGACTGCCGGTCGCGCGCGAGGTACACCACCGCCATCCCGCCGCGCCCGAGCTCCGCGAGGATCTCGTACCGGCCGGTCAGGCGCCGGGCCTCGGGCGGGAGCTGGTCGGGGAGCATCGGCACGGCGGGAGGGAAGGAGACGCGGTGCTCACCGGCATCCCCCGTGCCCGCGTGGCGGCCCGGGCCGCCACCGGGCGCGTGTGCAAGTCGCGCGGCGGCCGGCGTCTCCCGAGCGAGGTCCACGATCCGAAGGCCCACGCCCGACAGGAGACCCGCATGTCCCGCTCGCTCCGCCGCGCCGCGCTCGTCCCCCTGGTCGCCGTGCTCGCCGGCGGGCCGGCGCTCGCGCTCACCGCGCCCGACCTCCTCGCGCGCGCCGCCCCCGCGCGTGCCGCGACCGTCGTCGTCGGCGAGGTGCGCGACGCCCGCACCGCCGCCCCCATCGCGAACGCCGCGGTGCAGGTGGTCGGCACCAACCTCGGCGCCAGCACCGACGCCGCGGGACGGTTCGCCATCCGCGCCGCCGGCCTGACGCCCGGCGCCGCCGTCACGCTGCGCGTCCTGCGCGTCGGCTACCACCCGCAGGTGAAGGCGCTCACGCTGACCGGCGACACGGTGCGCGTCGCGTTCCAGCTGACGCCCGCGGCCGTGAGCCTGTCGGCGGTGGCGGTCACCGGCGCGGCGGAGCAGGCGCGGATGGAGCGGCGCGAGCGGCGCGAGCCGCACCCGCCGACCACCGCCGACGTGGCGGCCGCGCAGGCGGTCGCCGCCGCGCCGCTCATGGCGCCGCCTCCGACGTTCGTCGCCGGCGGGGTCGCGCGCGGCGTGCCGCGCAAGGCGGTCGCCGGCGCGCGGGCCGACGACGGCTTCCGCCGCTTCGCGCGCGACTCGACCGCGTTCCAGCGCGAGGGCTACGACCGCATCGAGGACAACCCGTTCCTCGCCGTCGCCGGCAACCCGCGCTCGACCTTCTCCATCGACGTGGACCGCGCGAGCTACGGCAACGTGCGCCGCTTCATCACGCGCGGGCAGCGCCCGCCGGCCGACGCGGTGCGCATCGAGGAGCTGGTGAACTACTTCCCGTACGCGCTCCCGAGCCCGCGCGGCGAGCATCCGCTCGCCATCGCGACGGAGGTCATGCCCGCGCCCTGGCAGCCGAAGCACCGGCTGGTGCGCGTCGCGCTGCAGGCGCGCCGCATCGAGACCGCGCAGCTGCCGCCGAGCAACCTCGTGTTCCTGCTGGACGTGAGCGGGTCGATGGCGAGCCCGGACAAGCTGCCGCTCGTGAAGCAGGCGTTCCGGCTGCTGGTCGAGCAGCTGCGGCCGCAGGACCGCGTGGCGATCGCGGTGTACGCGGGCGCGGCGGGGCTCGTGCTGCCGTCGACGTCGGGGCGCGAGAAGGCGCGCATCCTGGAGGCGATCGATCGGCTGGAGGCGGGCGGCTCGACGGCCGGCGGCGAGGGGCTGCTGCTGGCGTACCGCACGGCGCGCGAGGCGCGCGCGCAGATCGAGGGCGACGGCCGCGTCAACTCGCGCGTCGTGCTCGCGACCGACGGCGACTTCAACGTCGGCGTCTCCAGCGACGCGGCGCTCGAGCGGCTGATCGAGGACCAGCGCGCCTCGGGCACGTACCTGACGGTGCTCGGCTTCGGCACGGGCAACTACCAGGACGCGAAGATGGAGAAGCTCGCGAAGCGCGGGAACGGCAACTACGCCTACGTCGACGACCTGGCCGAGGCGCGCAAGGTGCTGGTGCACGAGCTGGGCGCGACGCTGCACGTCGTCGCGCAGGACGTGAAGCTGCAGGTCGAGTTCAACCCGGCTGCGGTGCGCGCGTACCGGCTGATCGGCTACGAGAACCGCCTGCTGCGCGACGAGGACTTCGCCGACGACCGGAAGGACGCGGGCGACGTGGGCGCGGGGCACAGCGTGACGGCGCTGTACGAGGTGGTGCCCGTGGGCGTCACGGGCACGGTCGCGGTGCGCGACGCCGAGCCGCTGCGCTACGGCGCCGGCGCGGGCGAGGCGCGGCCGGTGGCAGCGGGGCGCGACGAGCTGCTGTTCGTGCAGCTGCGCTACAAGCGCCCGGGCGAGGACGCGAGCCGCCTGATGCGCCAGGCCGTGCGCGCGGACGACGCGGTGCGCAGCGTGGCCGCGGCGAGCGCCGACTTCCGCTTCGCGGCGTCGGTCGCCGGCTTCGGGATGCTGCTGCGCGACTCGGAGCACAAGGGCGCCGCGACGGTGGCCGACGTGCTCGCGCTGGCGCGCGGCGCGGTCGGCGACGATCCCGGCGGACACCGTGCCGAGTTCGTGGGGCTCGTCGAGAAGTGGCGCCGACTCGATGCGGAGATCGCGAATCGATAGGGCGGAGGAGGGAACGGCGGAGGACGATGAAGCGGGGGACGGAACGGCGTGAAACGGAAGGGCGGACCCTTCGTGCTCGAAGCATCGAGCCGGAAGGTCCGCCTTCTCGTTTCACGCCCCATCGTTCTTCGCCGTATCGTCCTCCGCCGTTCCGTCCTCCGC
>CBHYLO010000470.1:0-4138 GCA_966128675.1 uncultured bacterium
TGCAGGGCAGGTCCCACCTTCCTCGGAGCACTCCCATGCAGCCGAATCCCTCCCCCCGCGTCCTCTGTCGCGTCGCGCGCGTCGCGCGCGTGCGGCGACTGGCGCTCGTCGCCGGCGCCGTCGCCGCGCTCCCCCTCCTCGTCACGAACCCGATCGGCGCCACGCTGCAGGCGCAGGAGCCCGCGGCCAGCGCGAGCCGCCAGAGCGGCCGCATCGCGGGCCTCATCACCGACGCCAACCAGCAGCCGCTGAGCGGCGCGCAGGTGAGCCTCGCGGGCACGCGCTTCGGCACGATCACCGGCGCCGACGGCCGCTTCCGCCTGAGCGGCGTCCCGGCCGGGACGTACGACGTGCGCGTGCAGCGCATCGGGCAGCGCACGCGCACGATGCCGGGCGTGGTGGTGCGGGCGAGCGAGGAGGCGCGGCTCGACGTGGTGATGGAGGCGGCGCCGGCGGCGCTCGGCGGCGTCGTCGTCTCGGCGTCGCGACGGGTGGAGAAGATCACCGACGCGCCGGCGACGGTCACGAGCATCGGCACCGAGGCGCTCGACAACGCGGTCGGCAACACGTTCGCGGCGGCGCTGAAGGAGGCGAAGGGGCTCGACTTCATCCAGGTCGGGATGACGAGCGTCGCGATCAACGCGCGCGGCTTCAACTCGTCGTTCAACAACCGCTTCCTGATGGTCGAGGACGGCCGCATCTCGGTGCTGCCGGAGAACGGCCTGCCGGTCGGCCAGTTCACCGCGACGCCGAAGGTCGACCTCGAGGGGATGGAGGTGCTCGTCGGCCCGGGCTCGGCGCTCTACGGCCCCGACGCGTCGAACGGCGTGCTCGCGCTGCGCACGAAGGACCCGCGGCAGTTCCCGGGCGCGACGCTGGAGGTGACGGGCGGCAACCGCGGCTACGCGGACGTCCAGGGCCGCTACGCGGGCGTGAGCGGAAACCTCGGCTACAAGGTCTCGGGCGAGTATCAGCAGGCGAAGGACTGGGACAACGACCTGACCTACGGCGCCGGCGGCGCGCTCGTCGCGCCGGGCTCCGCGGGCTCGGTGCTGGAGAGCGCGCTGCGCGACCCGATCAACTGGGACGCGCGCGTGATCCGCGGCAGCGGCGCGCTGGCGTACTACATGGGTCCCAACCGCTTCGAGGTGAACGGCGGCTGGAGCCGCACCGACGGCGTCGGCCAGACGAACGTCGGGCGCAACCAGCTGCGCGACTGGGACTACAACGTCCTGCAGGCGCGCTACACGACGCCGCACTGGTACGTCAATGCGTACCGCGCGCAGTCGCAGAGCGGGACCTCGTTCGCGCTCAACCGCTTCGCCGGAGCGCAGCTGGTGGCCGCCAACGCGAGCCTCAGCGCCGACTCGCTGCGCAAGCTCTCCGACTGGCCGAGCGACGGCCGGATGTACGCGGCGGAGGTGCAGGGCAACTACGTCGTGCCGATGCTGCTCAACACCGCGGTCGTCTTCGGGATGCAGTTCCGCAACGACGTCGTGAGCAGCGACCGCCAGTGGCTGACGGACCGCATCACGCGCGAGGACGTCTCAAACTCGCAGGCGGGCGTCTACGCGCAGACGACGACGCCGGTGATGCCTTGGCTCGACGTGGTGCTGGCCGGCCGGCTGGACGACCCGGAGAACTACGCGCGCCAGTGGAGCCCGAAGGCCGGCGTGGTCGTGAAGCCGCTGCAGGACCAGGCGTTCCGCGTCACGTTCAACCGCGCGTACAAGTCGCCGACGATCCTGCAGACGAACTTCTTCATCCCGGACTGGACGTCGATCATCTCGATCTTCGGCAACACGACCGGCTTCGCGATGCAGAACGGCGCCGGGCAGACGCTCCGCACGTTCAAGCCGCTGGTGCCGGAGACGAACCGCACGTGGGAGGCCGGCTACAAGGGCATCCTGGCCGAGAAGCTGTACGTCGACGCCTCGTACTACTACTCGAAGTACGAGAACTTCATGAGCCCGCTGACGATCATCGGCAACCCGTTCGCGACGGCGGCCGCCGGCGGCCCGACGTACGCGGTGCCGCTCGTCAACCCGGGCAACGAGATCCCGACGAACGCGCAGGGACGCATCGTCAACCAGGCGTCGACGCCGATCACGCCGATCGTCCTCACGTACTACAACCTGGGCCGCGCCACGCTGTCGGGCGTCGACCTGGGCGTGAACTACTACCTGACGCCGCGGATCGAGCTGCGCGGGACGACGTCGATGGCGAAGCTCTCGGACCTGACGATCGAGGGCGTGCTGCCGGGCGTGACGACGACGGAGGCGAACGAGCTGAACGCGCCCAGCATGAAGTGGACGGTCGGCGCGACGGTGAAGAACCTCGGGCCGGCGACCGTGGGCGCGACGTTCCGCAACGTCAACGCGTACTACTTCCGCTCGGGCATCAACACGGGCGTCATCCCGACCTTCGGCACGCTGGACGCGAACGTGTCGCTGAAGCTGCCGGCGGTGCCGAGCGCGATGCTGAACCTGGGCGTCAGCAACCTGTTCACGTGCAGCGCGCGCAACCTCAAGTACAAGGCCGGCACGCCGAAGGCGAACTCGGTGATCGAGAGCGAGGACCGCAGCTGCGGGATGGGCCGGAAGCACGCGGAAATGGTCAACATGCCCGAGATCGGCGGCATGGCGTTCCTCGGTGTGCGCTTCCACCGCTGAGATGCGCCGCGTGGCACTGAGCGTGGCGCTGGCGCTGGGCGCGGGGCTGACCGGCGGCGGGGGCGAGGCCTCCGCCGCCGCGTCGGCGTCGCACGCGGCAGGGCAGGTGACCTACGGGACGTGGGGGGACAGCGCGCTGCCGCGCCGCTGGCGGCTGTTCGTGCCGACCCGCCGCGAGGCGGCGCGGCCGGCGCCGCTGCTCGTGCTGCTGCACGGCTGCACGCAGGACGCCGACGACCTGGCGCGCGGCACGCGGATGGACGAGATCGCGGAGCGCGACGGGTTCGCGGTGCTGTACCCGGAGCAGCCGGCCGCCGCGAACGGGTTGAAGTGCTGGAACTGGTTCGACGCGGCCCACCAGCGGCGCGACGCGGGCGAGCCGGCGCTGCTGGCGGGGCTGATCGCGCGCGTGGCGGCGGACCAGCAGGTCGACCCCGCGCGCATCCACGTCGCCGGGATCTCGGCCGGCGGCGCGATGGCGCTGATCCTCGCCGCGTCGTATCCGGAGCGGTTCGCGTCGGTGGCGTCGGCGAGCGGGATGCCGGTGGGCGCCGTGACGAGCGCCGCGCAGGCGTGGCAGGTGATGAAGGCCGGCGCGACCGCGGAGCAGTCGTCGCCGCAGGCCGTGCGCGAGCGGATGGGCGCCAATGCGCGTGCGGTGCCGCTCCTGGTGCTGCACGGGGGCGCCGACGCGACCGTGGCGCCGGCGAACGGACGGCTGACGGCCGAGCAGTGGGCGGCGGCGATCGGCGCGACGGCTCGCGAACCGCGAGCGGTGGCCTCCGAGGGCGCGGTGCGCGGCTGGCAGCATCTCGGCTGGCGCGGCGCGCGCGGTGGCGACGTGGTGGAGTACGTGGAGATCGCGGGGCTCGGGCACGCGTGGTCCGGCGGATCGACGGCGGGCACGTACGCGGACGCGACCGGGCCCGCGGCGAGCGACATGCTGGCCGCCTTCATCGCGCGGCACGCGCTGCCGCCGACCGCCGTGCGGAAGGACTGAGCATGCGGCCCGCGTTCCCGCAGTTCCCCGACGACGTCGACGCGGTGCGCCGCTGGGCGCGACTCGCGCCCGAGCGCACGGCGCTGATCGACGACACGCACGGCGCGCGGCTCACGTATGCGGCGCTCGACGCCGCGTCGTGGGCGTGGGCGCACGCGCTGCGCGCCGCCGGCGTGACGACGGGCGACCGCGTCGCGCTGCTGGCCGGCACGCGCGCCGAGTGCGTCGCGCTCTTCCACGGCTGCCTGCGCCTGGGCGCGGTGCTCGTGCCGCTGAACTGGCGGCTGGCGCCGGCGGAGCTCGCGCGCGTGCTGGCGGACGCGCGGCCCCTCGTGCTCGTGTGCGACGCGCGCCACGCGCCGCTCGCGGCGCGCGCGCTCGCGGCGGACGGGGCGCCGCGGCGCGTCGCCACGCTGCCCCTGGACGCGGCGGACGGCGTCGTCGACGCGCCGCCGCTGCCGGAGCC
>CBHYLO010000471.1:0-4135 GCA_966128675.1 uncultured bacterium
GACGCTCCATGCACTCCGAGGAGCGATCCGCAGGATCCGTCTCATCCGGAGCATCCGTAGCCCCCTGTTCGCCGACCGCTGCCAGGCGCGCCGTACCGCACGCAGCCGGGGTCAGATGGCGAAGTCCTCCACCCCGTCCCACATGACCGGCCGCCGCGACACCTGGGACGCGTGCGTCACCACGCTCCCCGGCGGCACCGAGCGGGTCAGCCAGACGTTGCCGCCGATCACGCTCCCCGCCCCCACGACCGTCTCGCCGCCCAGGATGGTCGCGTTGGCGTAGACCACGACGTCGTCCTCGAGCGTCGGGTGGCGGCGCGTGCGGGCCAGCGCCTTGGCCACCGCCGCCGCCCCCAGCGTCACGCCCTGGTAGAGGCGGACGCGGTCGCCCAGCACGGCCGTCTCGCCGATCACCACGCCGGTGCCGTGATCGATGGCGAATGCCCGCCCGATGGTGGCGCCAGGATGGATGTCGATCCCCGTCTCGCGGTGCGCGAACTCCGACACGAGCCGCGGCAGCAGCGGCACGTCGCAGCCGTGGAGCAGGTGCGCCAGCCGGTGGCACGCGGTGGCGTAGAAGCCCGGGTAGGCCGCGATCACCTCGTCCACGCTGCGCGCCGCCGGGTCGCCGTCGTGCGTCGCCCGCGCGTCCTCGAGCAGCGCGTCGTAGACCGCGGGGAGCGCCGCCATCACCCGGTCGGCCACCGCGCCGGCCATCCCGTCGGGCTCGGGGACGACCGCCGCCAGCAGCGCCGCCAGCGTCGCGCGCACCGCCGCCAGCTCCGCCGCGACGTCGCGCCGCTCGCACGCCGGCGCGTCCGGGGCCAGCGCCGGGAAGAGCACGCCCAGCAGCGCCCGGGCGAGCTGCTCGCTGCGCGCCCGCAGCCGCGCGGGGAGCGGGTAGGCGCTGCGCGCCGCGGCCAGCCGGGCGACGAAGGCGGGGTCGGAGGCGGTCGGCTCGGTCACGCGCGAAGCATGTCGCGCGCGCCCCGCCGCGGCCAGCGGGGCCGGTGCTCCGACCGGTCGACGGCCGGCCGCCGCGCCGGTGCACCTGTTGCCCCGCTCCACCGTCCCGGCGCGCTCGGCGCGCCCCCAACGGAGCGACGATCCCATGGCAGCCTACGAGCACCATCCCGACGACCGCGACCGGCCCGAGCCGATCCCTCCCTACCAGAGCGGTCCCGGCTACGATCCGCGCACCGGCGCACCCCTCGCCACGGCCCCCGCCGTCGTGCCCCGCCGGCGGCGCGGCGGCGCCTTCTGGGCCGGGCTCGCGGTGCTGCTGCTGGCCATCGGCTGGGGACTGACGCAGCTCGGGCGCAATGCTGAGCCGGAAGTGGCCGCACTGGACCCCATCGACACCCCGACCACGGCGACCACGGCCGGCGGTGAGGTGATGGGCGACGCGGGCGTCGGCGGCCGGACCGACGGCGTCGGCGTGAGCACGGGGCGCCCCGACGGCGCGGGCGCCAACGCCGTCGAGCAGTTCGTGACGTGGGCCGGCCAGGGCGGCAACCAGGCGCTCCCGCAGGAGCCCGAGGGCAGCCACCCCTACACCGCCCAGGGCCTGCGCCTCCTCGCGGACGCCCTCGGCGCCGCGTCGGCCGGGCGCGGGAGCGAGCACGCGGCGGCCGTCGCGCGCGTGCGCCGGCAGGCCGACCTGCTGCAGGCGAGCCCCGACGACGACCAGCACGCCGAGTATGCCCACGCGGCCTTCATGGACGCGGCGCGGGTGATCGGCGACCTCCGCGGCGGCGAGGCGCGGGCCGAGCTGACCGCGGCGGCGTCGCGGGTGCAGCCGGGGCGCGCGCTCAGCCCGCAGGGCGAGCAGGTGCGCGCCTACTTCCGCCTCGCGGCGGCGGCGCTGCAGGGGGCGCCCGCGGCGCGCTGACCGCGCTGGCATCGCCCTGGATCGAGCAAGCGCCCGGCGGCCATCGGCCGCCGGGCGCGCGTCGCGCTCAGGCCACCCGCGCGCCGAAGGACGACGCGAGCGCCGGCACGGCCATCTCGGGCGGCGTGTCGCCGTCGCCCACGACGCCGAGCGCCGCGAACACCTCGGGCACCGCCGCCGCCGGCACCGGCCGGCCGAACAGGAAGCCCTGCACCACGTCGCACCGGCGCTGCGCCAGGTACTCGAACTGCTCGCGCGTCTCGACCCCCTCGGCCACCACGGTCAGGCCCAGCGAGTGGCCGAGGTCGATGATCGCGTTCGTGATCGCGCCGTTCTGGCGGTCGGTGGCGACGTCGCAGACGAAGCTCTTGTCCAGCTTGATCGCGTCGATCGGGAAGCGCGTCAGGTAGCCCAGCGACGAGTAGCCCGTGCCGAAGTCGTCGAGCGAGATCGTCACGCCGTGCTCGCGCAGCGCCTGCAGCGTGGAGACCGTGCGGCCCGTGTCCTCCATGAGGAGCGACTCCGTGACCTCGAGCTCCAGCAGCGCCGGGTCGATCCCCGTCTCGTCGAGCACCTCGCGCACGACGGTCACCAGGTCGGCGTGCTTGAACTGGCGCGCGGAGAGGTTCACCGACGTCGTCACCACCGGCAGCCCCGCGTCGCGCCACTCGGCGATCTGCGAGCAGGCGCGGCGCAGCACCCACTCGCCGATCGGGACGATGAGCCCCGTCTCCTCGGCGATCGGGATGAAGTCGACCGGCGAGACCAGCCCGCGCGTCGGGTGCTGCCAGCGCAGCAGCGCCTCGAAGCCGCGCACGCGCCCGGTCGCGACGTCGACCTTCGGCTGGTAATAGAGCATCAGCTGGTCGCGGTCGAGCGCGTGGCGGAGGTCCGCCTCGGTCGACATGCGGTGGTGCAGCCGCGCGTTCAGCTCCGTCGAGAAGAAGCGGTAGCCGTTGCCGCCGCCCGCCTGCACCGCGCACTGCGCGGTCGTGGCGTTGCCGATCAGCTGCTCGATGTCGCCGTCGTCGGTCGGGAAGATGGTGATCCCGATGCTGGCGCCGAGGGTGACCTCGCGCCGTCCGGCGACGCTGAAGGGGCGGGCCATCGCCTCGAGCAGGCGGCGGGCGAGCATGTCGAGCCCCTCGACCGTCACGGGGCCAGCGCAGAGGATCGCGAACTCGTCGCCGTCCATGCGCGCCAGGATGTCGGTCTCGCGCATCGCCGTCTGCAGCCGCTGCGCGACCGCGGTCAGCAGCGAGTCGCCGACGTGGTGGCCCATCGAGAGGTTCACGTTGGTGAACCCGTCGACGTCGAGCATGCAGATGGCGATCGGCCGCCCGTCGCGCCGCGCCTGCGCCACCGCGTGGCGCACCTGGTCGCGGAAGAGGATGCGGTTGGGGAGCCCGGTCAGCCGGTCGTAGGTCGCCACGTGGACGACGATCTCGTCGAGCCGGTCGATGGCGTGCTGCGCGTCGGCCATCAGCATCCCCGCCTCGTCGCCGAAGTGCGTGGGGAGCTGGGGCTTCGTGTACTTCGTGAGGTAGTTGCGGAGCGCGGTCGCGGTGATCGCCACGGGCGCCAGCAGCTGGGCGACGGCGATGGCGGCCACGGCGACGCCCGCGGCGACGCCGACGGCGGCGGCCGCGACGACCGCCCACGCCTGCACGCGACCCTGCTCGGCGCCGAACGCGACGAGCGCGCCGACGGCGATCAGGGGGACGCAGCCCGCGCCGACGAGGGCCGCCAGCAGCTTGCCCCGGTAGGACAGGGGCCAGCGGCGGCGGGCGAGCGCGGCGTAGACGCGGAGGGCAGGTGGGATCTTCGTGCGCATGGAGAAGAGCGGACCGGTGGGTTCCGGGCGTGTACAAGTGTCGTCGCCACCGCGGGCCCACTTGAGCCATCCGTTCGTGGGCGCGTGACTTGGGCCCCGTCGGCGGGTGGCGGGCGTGTCATCCGGCGCGTCCCGCGCGCCCCGCCCCGCCTGGTCCCTCCTGCCGCCCGCGCGTGCGCGCGTTACTTTCGCGTCCCCGCCGCGGCCTGCCGCCGCTCCACCCGTGGCCCTGGAGCCATGTCCGATCGCCCCGATCCCCGGCCCGATCCGGCCGTCGCCGCCGCCAGCCCGGAGCGCCGCCGCAACGCGGCCCTGCGCGAGCTGGTGGACGAGATGCTCGCCTCCATCCGCACCGCCGCCAACCGCGACCTGTGGACGCCCGACGAGCGCCAGCAGTACGAGTCGGAGCT
>CBHYLO010000472.1:0-4115 GCA_966128675.1 uncultured bacterium
AGCCGGCGGCCGCGCGGGGGGAGGGGGGACGACATGCAGTCCGGGACGTGAGGGGTGGACGTGCGTACGTGGACGTGCCTGCGGCGCTCCCCGTTCGGGAGTCCGGCACATGACGATGGATCCACCCGCCGAGTCAGCGCCAGGGCGCCCCCGGGAAAAAGCTCGTCAACGCGGCGCCGGCGCCCGGGCCGCGCCGGCGCCCGCCCGCGGCTTGCGGCCCGCGGCGCAACGGCGGAAGTTCGCGCGCCGCCCGCGTGCCCCGTCGTCCCGCGCTCCCGACCCGTGCCCCGCATGCGCCCGATCCGCTTCCTCCCCCTCGCCGGTACGCTGCTGGCCCTCGGCTGCGCGTCCGGCGCGTCCCGCGCGCCCGCGTCGGCGTCGACGGTCCTGGTGCCGGTCCACACCGACACGGCCGCGTTCCGCGCCGACGCGCAGGCGGTCGTGCGGGCGTTCGCCGCCGAGGTCGCGCGGGCGCGCGGCGGCCCGCTGGCCGACGCCCCCACGGTGCAGGTCCGCAACACGCCGCAGCTGATCTTCTTCACCGGCAGCGCGAACCAGATCACCGTCCCCTGGTGGGAGACGACGCCGCCCGCGATGCGCGCGGCCTTCCGCGCGTTCGCCGGCGCGGGCGAGGGCGCCCCGGGCGACGCGGCGGCCGAGCACCTGTTCCGGGCGTTCTTCAACCGCTTCCTGATCGCGCACGAGGCGGGGCACTGGTTCCAGGCGCGCGCGAACCGGCGCGAGCGGACGCTCTACGACAACGAGAACGTCGCCAACCGCCTGGCGGTCGCGTTCTGGCGCACGCAGCCCGGCGGCGAGGCCTTCCTCGCGGAGCTGGAGCGGCTGGCGGCGCACGCGGCGGCGACGCTGCCGGACCCCACGCCCGCCGGCGAGGACGCCGTCGCCTACTTCGGCGCCAACTACCAGGCGCTCGGCCGCGAGCCGCTGCAGTACGGCTACTACCAGTTCCGCTTCATGCGCGACGCGCTGCGCGACCGGGCCGGGCTCGACTTCGCGCGCATGGTGGCCGCGGACGCGCGGCCGGGCGGCGCGTAGGCGTGGATCGGCGCGCCGGATCCGAAACGCACGAGCAGACAGGATTATCAGGATTGCCAGGATTGACAGGATTCCCAGCTCGGAGGGGTGACGAGGAGCGTCGCGCCACGCGGAGCGTACTCCTGTAAATCCTGCTAATCCGTTGTAATCCTGTCCAATGCAGTTCGCCGTTCAAGACCGGCGCGCTGCTGCTCGTCAGGGCTCCGCCGTCGCCGGCGCGTCCAGCCGCTCGAGCGCCGCCTCGAGCGCCATCCGGAAGAAGCCCGCCGTCGCCATCCGGTCGTTCGGCGACACGGCGAGGTTCCGGCGCACGATCGCGATCACCTCGTCCGGCACGTCCGGCCGCAGCGACCGGACGTCCTCCGGCGGCTCGGTCAGCCGGCGCTGCATCACGGCCCGCGGCGCGCCCCCGGAGAACGGCGGCCGCCCCGTGAGCATCTCCTGCAGCACGCAGGCGAGCGAGAAGAAGTCGCTCCGCCAGTCCTCCGCGCGCTTCCCCGTGACCTGCTCGGGGCTGATGTACTCCGGCGTCCCGATCGCCAGCCGCGCGTCCTGGGCCGCGGCGTTGGGCGTCGTCAGCCCCGGCGCGCTGGCGAAGCCGAAGTCGATCAGCAGCGCGCGCCCGTCCGTGTCGACCAGCACGTTGGCCGGCTTCACGTCGCGGTGGATCACCCCGCGCCCGTGCGCGTGCCCCAGCGCCTCCACCAGGTCGCGCGCCACGACCAGCGCGTCGTGCACCGACAGCGGCCCGTGCGACCGCAGCAGCTCGGCCAGCGTCGCCCCGTGGATGTAGGGCATCGTGAAGAACAGCGAGCCATCGGCCTCGCCGGCCTCCAGCATCGGGACGATCCGCGGGTGGTCGAGCGAGCGCAGGATCTGCATCTCGCGCGCGAAGCGGTCGACGCTCGCCTCCTTGGAGAGCCCCGGATGCAGCGCCTTCACGACCAGCGGCGGCGCGGCATTCTCCTCCTGCCGCGCCACGTAGACCCACGACGTCGCCCCCGAGCCGATCTGGTCGTGGATGCGGTAGCCGGAGGGAAGACGGCGTTCGATCGCCTGGATGAGGCTCACGGGGCGGGCGGGAGACGGCGGGAACGGCGGACGACGGCGGGAGGACGGCCGGCGACCGGTCCGCGCAACGTCTCGGGTGTGGCTCCGGGCAAGGCTACGCGTCCCGCAGCGCCTCGTCCAGCGCGCTCCATGCCAGCGTCGCGCACCGGATCCGCGCCGGGAACCGCGCCACCCCCTGCAGCGCCCGCAATTCCCCCAGCGACTCGTCCCGCTGGGCCGCGGCGTCCCCGTGCACCAGGGCGGTGAAGCGGCGCAGCAGCGCGTCCGCCTCGGCGCGCGTGCGGCCGCGCAGCGCCTGCGTCAGCATCGAGGCCGACGCCTGCGAGATCGAGCAGCCGCGCCCGGTGAAGCGCGCCTCGCGCACGACGTCCCCGTCGAACGCCAGCTGGAGCACGATCTCGTCGCCGCAGAGCGGGTTGCGCCGCTCGGCCGACGCGTCGGGCGCCTCCAGCGCGCCCTTGTTCCGCGGGCGCCGGTAGTGGTCGAGGATCAGCTCCTGGTAGATGGCCGCGAGCTGGGCCTCCGTCCGCCCCTCGGCCGCGTCGGGCGCCGGGGGCGGGGTGGGGAAGGAGGAGGCCGCCACGGCGCCGCCCTCAGGCCCCGAACAGGCGGCGGGCCGCCTGCAGCCCGTCCACGAGCGCGTGCACGTCGCCGGCGTCGCTGTACACCCAGAACGACGCCCGCGCGGTCGCCGGCACGCCCAGCCGCCGCATCAGCGGCTGCGCGCAGTGGTGCCCCGCGCGGATGCAGACGCCCCGCTCGTCCAGGATCGTCGCCAGGTCGTGCGGGTGCACGTCGGCCATCGAGAAGCTCACGACGCCGCTGCGCAGCTCCGCCGCCGGGCCGTGGACCACGAGGCCGTCGATCTCCGCCAGCCGCGCCATCGCCAGCCGCACCAGCGCGCGCTCGTGGCCGATCACCGCGTCCATCCCGAGCCCCGCCAGGAACTCGCAGGCCGCGGCCAGCCCCACCGCGTCGCCGACGTTCGGCGTCCCTGCCTCGAACCGGTGCGGCAGCGCGTTCCACGTCGTCTCCTGGTCGCCGACGACGGCGATCATGTCGCCGCCGTACTGCCAGGGCGGCATCGCCTCCAGCAGCGCGCGGCGGCCCAGCAGCGCGCCGATCCCCATCGGCCCGCCGACCTTGTGCCCGCTGAACGCGTAGAAGTCGACGCCCATGCGGTCGAAGTCCACCGGCAGGTGCGGGACGCCCTGCGCGCCGTCGCACACGAGGACCGCGTTCGACCGCTCGCGCACGAGGGCGACGATCTCGCGCACCGGGTTCACCGTGCCGAGCGCGTTCGAGACGTGCGGGAAGGCGACGACCTTCGTGCGCGCGTTGACCAGCGACCCGAGGTGCTCCAGGTCGATGCGCCCGTCGGGCGTCAGCTCCGCGATGCGGAACGTCGCGCCCTGCGCACGCGCGAGCTGCTGCCACGCGACGAACGTCGCGTGGTGGTCCATCGCCGTCACCACGACCTCGTCGCCCGCGCGCACGTTGGCGCGGCCCCAGCTGCCGGTGACGAGGTTCATCGCCTCGGTCGTGCCGCGCACGAACAGCAGGCAGTCGGCGTCCGCCAGCCCGACGAAGCGCGCCACGCGCGCGCGCGCCGCGTGGTACGCGTCGGTCGCCGCCACGCTCAGGCGGTACGCGCCGCGGTGCGGGTTGGCGTTGGCGGTCTCGTAGTAGTCGCGCAGCGCGTCCAGCACCACGCGCGGCTTCTGCGCGGTGGCGGCCGAGTCGAGGTAGTGGAGCGCGGGGTCGGCCGCGAGCAGCGGGAAGGCGTCGCGCGGCGCGACCGGCTCCACGTCGGCGGCGCCGACGGCGCCGACGGCGCTAGGGATCGAGGCGGACGTGGACATCACCGTCGAGGAGGAGGACGTCGTACACGGGGACCGGATCGCAGGCCGGCCCCTGGAGCACCGCGCCGGTGGCGCGGTCGAAGCGCGCGCCGTGCCAGGCGCACTCCACGCTGCCGTCGGCCAGCA
>CBHYLO010000473.1:0-4112 GCA_966128675.1 uncultured bacterium
GAGGTCGCCTCCGCCCATGCCCATCGCTCCCGCCCCACCATTCGTCCCGAGCGCGCACGCAGTGCGCGGCGAGGGACCTCGGGGTTGCCCGCTCGCTCAGCGCTGCGCGCGCTCGGCGCGCGCCACCAGCCACCGTGCAGGCTCGTACCGCGCGGCCTCCTCTTCGCTGCGTGCGCGTGCGGCCCACGCGCGCAGCTGCTCCACCACGCGCGCCGGCCCGACGTCGTCGACGTAGCGCATCAACCCGCCGCGTGCGGCCGGGAAGCCGAAGCCGAGGCCCATCACGACGTCCACGTCCTCCGGGGTGCGCGCGATGCCTTCCTCGAGGCAGCGCGCGCCCTCGTTCGCGGTCACGTGGACGACGCGCGCCACGATCTCGTCGGGTGGGATCGTGCGCGGCGTGATGCCGCGCTGCGCGCGCTGCTCGGCCAGCAGCGCGTCGAGCTCGGGATCCGGGTGGCGCGCGGCATCGCCGGTCCTGCCCGCCTCGTAGCGGTACCAGCCCTTCCCCGCCTTCTGGCCGTGGCGGCCGAGCGCGTGCAGGCGCGCGACGATCGGGCTGCGGCGCGCGCGGGCGCCGTACGCGCGCTGCAGGCCGGGCTGCGCGAGGTGGCTGATGTCGACGCCCGCCATGTCGCTCATCGTGAGTGGGCCCATCGGCATCCCGAACGCCACCAGCGCCGCATCCACCTCCGACGGGCTCGCGCCCTCGTCCAGCAGCGCGGTCGCCTCCGCGAGGTACGCCATGCTGAGGCGGTTCGACACGAAGCCGTAGCAGTCGCCCACCAGCACGGGCACCTTGCCGATCGCGGCGACGTGCGCCAGCGCGGCGGCGGCCGTCGCGTCGCTGGTGGCCGCGGCGCGCACGACCTCCACCAGCCGCATCACGCGCGCGGGGCTGAAGAAGTGCAGCCCCACCACCCGCGACGGATCGGGCACCACCGCGGCCAGCCCGGCGATCGGCAGCGTCGAGGTGTTGGACGCGAGGATCGCGTCGGGGCGCACGAGCGCGCCCACGCGCGCGAACACCTCGCGCTTCACGTCGAGCACCTCCACCACCGCCTCGACGATCAGGTCCGCGTCGGCCAGCGGCGCGTCGTCGAGCGTGGGCGTGAGGCGCGCGAGCAGCCGCTCGCCCTCGGCCTCGGTCGCGTCGCCGCGGGCCACGCGCCGCGCCACGTGGCCGCGCACCGCGGCGACGGCGGCGTCCAGGCGCGCCCGCTCGGCCTCGCGCAGCGCGACATCGTGGCCCGCGAGCAGGTGCACGAACGCGATGTCGCGCCCCATCGTCCCGCCGCCGATCACGCCCACGCGCCGCACCGGACGCACGTGTGTGCGCGCGTAGGCCAGCTCGGGCACCTCGGCCGCCGCGCGACAGGCGGCCGCGAAGTAGGACGGGCCGTCGCTCATGCGACGCGGGGCGCGGCGTGCCAGAGCACCGCGAAGTAGTGGCACGCGCTGCCGCCGGCGACGAACAGGTGCCACACCGCGTGCCCGAAGCGCAGCCGCTGGTCGGTGGCGTGGAACGCGACGCCGCACGTGTAGCACAGGCCCCCGCCCACCAGCCACGCGAGCCCCGACGGCGAGACGTGCCGCACGAGCGGCACCGTGGCGACGAGGATCAGCCACCCCATCGCCAGGTACACCGCCGTCGAGAGGCGCGGGAAGCGGAAGCCGACGGTCCACTTGGCCGTCACGCCGAGCGCCGCCAGCACCCAGATCACCACCAGCAGCGACCAGCCCCACGCGCCGCGCAGCGCGCCGAGCAGGAAGGGCGTGTACGTGCCCGCGATCAGGCAGTAGATGGCCGAGTGGTCGAGCGTGCGCAGGAGGTGCTTCGCGCGCGGGTGCGGCACCGCGTGGTAGAGCGTCGACGTCAGGTACATCAGGAAGAGCGTCGCGCCGAACACCGCCGCGCCGACGCTCAGGTGCGCGTCGCCCCGCGGCACGATGCGCAGCAGCAGCACCGGCACCGCGATCGCGGACGCGAGCAGCCCCAGGCCGTGCGTGATCGCGTTCGCGACCTCCTCGGCCGTGGTCTGCGCGCGGCCGGTCACGTCAGGTACCCGCCGTCGGCCATGTGCACGCCGCCCGTGCAGTACGCGGCCGCGTCGGACGCGAGGAAGAGCGCGAGCCCCGCGACGTCGTCCGGCACGCCGATGCGCTTGATCGGCTGCTCGGCCAGCATGTGCCGCAGCACCTGCTCGTCCTGCCAGAGCGCCTGCGAGAACTTCGTCTTGATGAGCCCCGGGCAGATCACGTTCGCGCGCACGCCGGCCGGCCCCCACTCCTGCGCCATGACCTTGGTGAGCGAGATCAGCGCCGCCTTGCTGACGCTGTAGAGACCCAGCCCCGGCTCCGGCGACACGCCGCCGATGCTGGAGACGTTGATCACGCTGCCGTGCCCGCGCGCGGCCATGCTCGCGTACGCGCGGCGGCAGACCTCCAGCGGCCCCTTCACGTTCACCGTCATGATCTTGTCGAAGACGGCGTCGTCCTGCTCCAGCACGGGGCCGTAGACGGGGTTCACCGCCGCGTTGTTCACGACGACGTCCACCCCGCCCCACTCGGCGACCGCGCGATCGACCAGCGCGCGCGCCTCGTCGATGCGGCCGACGTTGCAGGCGACGGCCATGGCCTCGCCGCCCGCCTGCACGATCGCGTGCGCGACGTCGTCCACCGCCTCCTGCTTGCGGCTGCTCACGACGACACGCGCGCCCGACTCGGCCAGCGCGCGCGCGATCGCCTCGCCGATCCCCTTGCTGGCGCCGGTGACGACGGCGACGCGGCCGTCCAGCCTGAATCGGTCGTGCATCGCGGGTCTGCGTTGAGGGAGCTGCGGACAGCGGACTGCGGATCCAACGACGGGGCGTCCCGAGCGGCGGTAGATCCGCAGCCCGCAGTCCGCAGCCCTACGCGCGAGAGACTCAGGCTCGCGCGAAGGACTCCGGATCCGCGTGTCGAACGCCGGCGAGCGCATACCGGATCGTCCCCTCGACGTAGCGCGTGCGGTCGATGCCGCGGTCCAGGCGGTCGCTGATGATCGTCGAGACGATGCCGTGCAGCGTCGCCCAGAGCGCGGTCGCGCGGATGCGCGCGTCGTCGTCGGTGGGGACGGTGTCGGGCGCGTAGGCGCGCACGAGGTCGGCCATCAGCTCGAGGTTGCGGCGCGCGCGGCGGAACAGGTCCTTCGGGTACCGCGCCATGCGGTCCGAGTGGAACATGAACATGATCTCGTAGAACTCGGGGTTGGCGAGCCCGAACTCCACGTAGGCGCGGCACACCGCCTCCAGCCGCGCCGCCGGCGTGCCCCCCTGCCCCGCCAGTTCCACCTGCTTGCGGTACCAGCGCTCGAAGCCCTCGTCCATGAGGGTGTGCACCAGCTCGTCCTTGCCCGCGAAGTACAGGTAGATGCTGCTGACGCTGCACCCGACCGCGTTGGCGACGTCGCGCATGCTCAGGTCGCGGTAGCCGTCGCGCACGAGCTGCGTGCGCGCGGCGTCGAGGACCGCCGTGCGGAGGTCGGTGTCGCGCGGGCGCTGGGCCTCGCGGCGGGCGGCGTTCATGCGGGAGACGTGGCGGCGTGGAGAGCCGAACACCGTTCAGGGACGGCGGTAGCGTACGGGCGCGGCAGCGGGTGTGTCAAGCAACGGCGGGAACCGCCTCCGAGCCAGAGCAGGACCGCGGCCCGCGGCGATCACCGACCGTCCGGCGGCGTCGGAGGAGCGCACCCGGCGCGTCCGGGACCCCGCTCCGGTCGCCCCGTGCATTCCCACACCCGCTCGGCGCCGAACTCGGAGCGCAGGCTGCCGAGGAGATCCCGGCGGAGGCTGTCCGCCCACGGCGTGAAGCGCCGCGTCAGCGACTGGCGGAGCTGGAAATGGACCTCGCCGTCCCGGGTCCTGCCACACAGGAAGACGGTCGACCGCGTGAAGCAGTGCGACCATCCCGACGGGTTCCCCGAGTCGGAGACGCGCGGGGCGACCGGCTCGAGACCGTGCGAGGCGGCGACGCGCGCGGTCGACGCGAAGACGGCCCGCTGGGCGCTGTCCATGGCGGGCACGGGAAGCGGGGCGACCGCGAACGACGCGAACTTCGCCGGGTCACAGGCC
>CBHYLO010000474.1:0-4110 GCA_966128675.1 uncultured bacterium
CCCACCTCGCGCCCGGCCTCCTTCCCGCCCACGAACACCGCCAGCGTCGGGATGCTGCGGATGCCGAAGCGCAGGCTGACGTTCGGCGCGCGGTCCGTGTCGACCTTCGCCACCAGCACGCTCCCCGCGCTGCGCTTCGCGTACGCGTCCAGCTGCGGGGCCATCGCGCGGCAGGGGCCGCACCAGTCGGCGTAGAAGTCCACCAGCACCGGCACCGGGCTGTCCGCCATCACGCGGTCGAACTCCGCGTCGCCCACCGGCACCGGATGGTCCAGCGCCAGCGGCGCCTGGCACTTCGCGCAGCGCGGGCCGTCCGCGATCCGCGACAGGTCCACGCGGTTGAGGGTGCGGCACTGCGCGCAGGGAATGGTGGCCTTGGTGCTGCTCGAGGCGCTGGAAGCGCCGGATGCGGCGGTCGGGGCGGTCATGACGGGCTCCGGTGGAGACGGGCGACGATGGAGCGATCACCGTACCACGACGTGCGCCGCGGCGCGACCGGCGTTACCGTGGGGCCCATGCGCCCCGCCCCCGCCCGCCCGCTCGCGCTCGCCGCCCTCGCGCTGCTCACCACGGCCTGCGAGCGCCCCGACGCCCGGCCCGCGGCCTCCACCGGCACCCCGGGCGGCACCGATGCCCCCGCGACCGTCGCGGTCGGCGCGGCCCCGGCCTTCGACCCTGCGGCCTGGCGCCCCCCCACCGACGCCGAGATCCCCACGGACTCCCTCGGCGCCAGCATCCGGCGCGGGTGGGCGCTCGTCCGCGACACGCCCGACAGCCTCCCGCACTACGCCCCGGGCCGCATCAGCTGCACCAACTGCCACCTCGACGGCGGGCGCGCGCCCGGCACCGCGCCCATGGCCGGCGCGTTCGCGCGCTACCCCAAGTACCTCGCGCGCAGCGGGACCGTGATCGGCCTCGCCGACCGCGTGAACTACTGCTTCACCCGCTCGCTCGCCGGTCGCCGCCTGCCGCACGAGAGCCGCGAGATGGAGGACATCGTCGCCTACCTCGCCTTCCTGTCGCGCGGCGTCCCCGTGGGCGCGGGCCACCTCCTCCCGGGCGCCGACGGCCAGCCGAAGATCCCGGACGGCGACGCGCTCGCGAAGGCGCTCCCCGGCGACTCGGCCCGCGGCGCGGCCGTCTACGCCGCCCGGTGCGTGGCCTGCCACGGCGACGACGGGGCGGGGCGCCAGTACGAGAACGGCGGCCGCGTTCCCGCGCTCTGGGGCGCGCGGTCGTACGCGGTCGGCGCGTCGATGGCCCGGCAGGAGCGCGCCGCCGCCTTCATCTGGCACAACATGCCCCTCGGCCAGCCGCAGTCGCTGACCCCCGAGCAGGCGTACGACGTCGCCGCCTACGTCAATTCGCACCCGCGCCCCGACTCGCCCGGCAAGGCCGACGACTGGTCGAACGGCGGCGCGCCCGCCGACGTGCCCTACACGCTGCGCTCGGGCCACGCGGGCTTCCGCCCGCCGCCGCTCCTCCCGCGCACCGGCGCCGACGCCACCGTCCCCGTGCCGCCCCGCGCGCCCGCCGCCGGGCGCTGACGCTCGGCGTCAGCCGGCGGCCGCCGGCGCGCGCGAGGCGGGGAAGCCGGCCGACGTCCGCACCCGCCACGCCTGCGCCAGGTGCCGCTGCTGGTGCGCGAGCAGCATCTCGAACGCCTCGCCCAGCCGCAGCGTCAGCACGCGCGACAGCGGCGACTCGACGCGCAGCGCGCGCAGGTCGACGCCGTGCGCCTCCTCGATCAGCGCGCGCAGCTCGCGCTGCTGCGCCAGCAGCCGCGGACACGCGTCCAGCCGCCCCGGCGGCGGCACGAACGGCGCCCGCGCCCGCACCGCCCGCCCGTGCGGCCCCGCCGCCCGCACGAACAGCCGCCCGAGCCAGGTCGGCGCCCAGCGCGCGTCGTCCAGCGCGGCGTCGCGCGTCGCGGTCGCCAGCACGGCGCGGATGCGCGGGTGGTACACGACGCCCGTCGCGATCAGGTGCTCCAGGCAGTCGGCCACGCTCCACCGCTCCGGGCTGGGCCGCCAGAGCAGCCGCGCCGCGTCCAGGTCCGTCACCACGCGCACCGCCTCGGCCGCGTTGGCGTCGGCCAGCGCGGCCAGTCGGGCCAGGTGCTCGCGGTTGGTGAGGGACGGGGACACCGGCGGAGGATCGACGGTCGCGCCACGGCGCGCCAGGGGGCGCCCGGGTCCGCCGGCGCCCGACGCGTCAGAACGCGACCATCGGGAACTCGGGCGCCACGTCCAGATACACCTGCCCCACGGTCTCCAGCCGGGCCTCGCCCAGGAAGCCGTGGTGCCGCACCGTCTGCGCGTCGCGCAGGTGGCGCTCCAGCCGGCTCCCCGCGTAGATCCCGGCCGTGCCGCCCATGCGGTGCATGAGGTCCGTCACCCGCGCCGCGGTCTGCACGGCGTGCGTGCCGGCGAGCATCAGGTCGGCCTTGTGCCGCAGCGTGGCGGGCTCGCCGGCGAGGGCGCGCCGCCACGCGGTCGCCAGCGCGTCGTGGAAGAGCAGCCGCGCCGCGCGCCACTGCGCCTCGCCGTCGGCCAGCGCGGCCTGCACGGTGGAGCGATGGCGCAGCGTCCGCGACGCGCCGAGCGACGTCTTGCGGTACGCGAGCTCGGCCAGCGCGTCGAGGGCGCCGCGCGCGATCGCGAGCGCGACGGGCACGACGAACACGCTCACCGACGTCGGCGCCGGCAGGCGGTACAGCGGTCCGTCGAAGGGCGCGCGCGGCGCGACCTCCGGCGACAGCACGTGGCTGCGCGCCGCGGGCACGAACACGTCCTCGGCCGCCACGTCGGCGCTGTCCGTCCCGCGCATGCCGAGCGAGTGCCAGGTGTCGACGACGTGGACGTCGCGCGCGCGCATCACGAGCGCGACGACCTGCGGCCCGTCCGCGGTCGCGTGCGGATGCTCGCCGTCGAACACGACGCCGGTCATCATCACCCATGGCGCGTCGTGGATGGTGCTGGCGAGCGGGCCGCGCCCCGTGAAGCGGTAGCCGCCGGGCACCGCGACGGCGCGGTGCGGAGGGCTGAACGACGCCGCCATCACGAGATCGGGGCCGTCCGCGAACAGCTCGGCCACGCCGGCCTCGGGGAAGCGCGACGCCCACCACGCGCCGGTGTTGCCGGCCTGCAGCGCCCACGCGGCCGCGCTGTCGTAGCCCGCGACGATCTCCGCGGCGTGCGCGACCGACACCGGATCCGCCTCGAGCCCGCCGAGCGCGCGCGGCGTGAACAGGCGGCAGAGCCCCGCGTCGCGCAGCGCGTCGAGCACGGGGCGCGCGAGGCGGCGCTCGCGCTCCGCGACGTCGGCGTGCGCGCGCCCGACCTCCTCGACGGACCGGGCGCGCGCGAGCAGCGACTCGTCCACCGCGGGGCGCGCGTCGAGGGCGGCGGTGTAGGCGGACGGCGCGCCCGCCGCCGTCGGCTGCTGGGAGGTCGTCATGGCGGATCCTCCGTGCGGGATGTCGGCGTGCCACACGCGAAGCCCCCACGTTCGGGCGCGCGGTGCGGCGAGACAAGCTGAGCGTGCGCGCCAGAGCCGAACGGCGAACTGCTTCAAACAGGATGACAGGATGACCAGGAGGCTCCGCGTGGCGCGACGTCCCATGTGCCGGTGCGGAAGCTCCTCGTCATCCTGTCATCCCGTCTGCTCCTCCGGAGGCCTGCGTGCAACCGACCTCGGTCACGGCCTTCTGAGTTCGGCGAACGAGGAGTGCGGATGCTCCGGATGGGAACGGATCATTCGGATCGCTCCGCGTGGTGGCGACGTCCGATGCGTCAGTGCGGAGCGATCCGGAGCATCCGTCTTGATCCGGAGGATCCGTAACCCCCGGTTCGCCGACCCGCGCATGGCGCGATGGAGCCCGAGCGGCGAGCGGCCATGAACCGGATTGGGCAGATCGAACGGACAAGATCCTGTCCTGTCTGCTCTCGCCTTCCAGGTCCGGCGCGCGCCACCAGGATCGGCGCGCCGGCGCTTGACGCGGGCGGCGGAAGGCGGATATGCTCCGACCACAATCGATCCCGTGGTGATTTGCCGCCTATTGCCGCCACGTTAAACAAGGAGCTAAAACGCGAGCGCCCGGCGGCCACT
>CBHYLO010000475.1:0-4105 GCA_966128675.1 uncultured bacterium
TTCCAGTGCGACATCGACCGGCTGCTCGTGTCGACGGGCGGCCGCGAGCGCGCGGAGAGCGTCGCGAACGGGCTGGAGGACATCCCCGAGGACGTGCGCACGGTGCTCGTGCACGACGCGGCGCGGCCGCTGGTGCCGGACGACCTGATCGAGCGCGTGGTCCAGGAGGCGCGGCGGGGGCACGGCGCCGTGCCGGCGCTCCCGGTCGTCGACACCCTCAAGGAGGTCGACGACGCGGGGCGCATCGTCCGCACCGTCGAGCGCGCGCGCCTCTGGCGGGTGCAGACGCCGCAGGGCTTCCCGCGCGAGATGATCGAGCACGCGCACGCGGTCGCGCGCCGCGACGGCATCGTCGCGACCGACGACGCGGGGCTGTGCGAGCGGCTCGGGCTCCCGGTGGTCGTGGTGCCCGGCAGCGAGCGCGCGATGAAGGTGACGGAGGAGGGCGACTTCGCGCGCGCCGAGGCCCTGTTCGCGCTGCCCGCATGATCGCGGCGCCGGGGGCGGTGCCGTTCTGGTCGTCCGAGGAAGTGGCGGCGTCGCTGCGCGGGACGCTCGCGCACCTCGAGGCGGGCGGCGTGCTCGCCTACCCGACGGAGACCGTGTACGGCTTCGGCACGGCGCTCGACCACGAGTCGGTCGAGACGCTGGTGCGGCTCAAGCAGCGGCCGCCCTCGAAGCCGTTCCTGCTGCTGATCGCCGGGAGCCACATGCTCGACCGGCTGGGGCTGCACCTGCCGCCCGCGGCGTCGCGGCTGGCGGCGCGCCACTGGCCCGGCCCGCTGACGCTCGTGCTCCCGGGCGGCGACCGCCGCGTGCCGCGCCGCCTGCGCGGTCCGGAGGGCGGCGTCGCCGTCCGCTGGACGCCGCACGCGGGCCTCACGCGCCTGATCGGCGCGCTGGGCGACGC
This sequence comes from uncultured bacterium, assembly GCA_966128675.1. Classification (GTDB taxonomy): domain Bacteria; phylum Gemmatimonadota; class Gemmatimonadetes; order Gemmatimonadales; family Gemmatimonadaceae; genus Roseisolibacter. Next base: position 911 of record CBHYLO010000475.1, read on the forward strand.
GATCACGTCGACCAGCGCGAACCGGCCGGGCGTGCCGCCGGCGATGGCGGCGAGCGAGATCGTCGCGCAGTGGCCCGACGCGATCAATCGCGGCATCTTGCGCGTGTTGGATGGGGGGCGGATCCCGCCGTCGGCGCCGTCGACCGTGGTCGATTGCACGGGCCGGCATCCGCGCGTCATCCGTCCGGGCGCGATCGCCGCGGCCACCCTGCGCGAGAGCGCGCCGGACCTGATCGGGGACTGCTGAGGTAACACAGGCATGCGCATTCTCTTCGTCTGCACGGGCAACACCTGCCGCAGCGCGATGGCCGAGGCGATCGCGCGCCGCGTCGTGGCGGAGCGCGCGCTGAGCGACGTCGCCGTCGGCAGCGCCGGCACGGGCGCGAATCCGCTCCCGCCCGGATCGCCGATGCCGGAGTTCGGCGCGTCGGACGGGGCGATCCTCGTCGCGCTGGAGCACGGGATCGACCTCGCGAGCCACCGCGCGCGCCCGCTGACGCGCGACCTCGTCGACCAGGCCGACCTCGTGCTCGCGATGGGCGAGCGGCACCTCGCGCGCGTCGCGGAGCTGGGCGGCTCGTCCAAGGCGCACCTGCTGACGTCCTTCGCCAGCAACGGCGCGATGGCCGAGGGGATCGAGGATCCGTTCGGGGGCGACCTGACGGCGTACCGCGTGACGTTCGAGCAGCTGGAGCGCGAGATCCGCGCGACGTTCGACCGCCTGGTGCCGACGGGCGCCGCGGGCGACGCGGGCTGACGGGCGCCGCGTCGCCGCGCACCGCGGTGCGTCCGCCCGATCCCGGCGATCGCGCGCCGACGGGCGAGGTTGAGGCGTCGCTCCAGCCGCCACCGCCGCCGATGCCCGCCACGCTCGCCCCGCCCGTCGCCGCCCCCCCCGAGGTCCCGGCCGCGATCGGGCATCTCGTCCTCCTCGGCCACCCCGTCGCGCACTCGCTCTCGCCGCGCTTCCAGAGCGCGGCGCTCCGCGCGGCCGGCATCCCGCTGACCTACCGCGCCGTCGACGTCGCTCCCGAGGCGCTGCCCGGCGTGGTGGACGCGCTCGTCGCGGCGCGTGCCGCGGGGAACGTCACGCTCCCGCACAAGGAAGCGGTGGCGGCGCGCTGCGACCTGCGCACGCCGCTGGCGGCGCGGGTGGGCGCGGTCAACACGTTCTGGTGCACGCTCGACGGGCGGCTGTGGGGCGACAACACCGACGTCGCCGGCGTCGACGCCGCCGTGCGGCAGCTGTTCGGCGGCCGCGTGCCGCCCGGGCTGCGCGTCGCGCTGCTGGGTGCCGGCGGCTCGGCGGCCGCGGTGCTCGCCGCGGCGGAGTCGTGGCCGGGCGCGCGGGTGCGGGTCTGGTCGCGCACCCGCGCGCGCGCCGACGCGCTCGCGGCGCGCTTTCACGCAGTGGCGCACGCGGTCGACGCGCGCGGCGACGCGCTCGACGCCGCGACGCTGGTGGTGAACGCGACGCCGCTGGGCATCCGCCCCGATGATGCGCTGCCGGCGCCGCCCGCGGCGCTGGGGCCGGACGCCGCCGTGCTCGACCTCGTGTACCGGCCCGGCGAGACCGCCTGGGTGCACGCGGTGCGCACGGCCGGGCACCGGGGGCTCGACGGGCTGCCGATGCTGATCGCGCAGGGCGCGGCGTCGTTCGTCCGCTGGTTCGGCGTCGCGCCCGATACGGAGGCGATGTGGGCGGCCGTCGGAGGGCGCCCCGCCGGCTCGCCCTGAGCGCGGCGGCGGTCGCGGCCGACGTCGCGGCCGCGGCGACCGGCGCGCTGCTCGACCTGCTCCTGCCACGGCACTGCGCGGCGTGCGGCCGCGCCGTCGAGCGTGGGCGCGCGGAGCCCGTCTGCGGACGCTGCTGGGCCGCGCTGCCGCGGCTCGCGAACCCGCAGTGCGCGCGCTGCGGGCATCCCACCGTCGTGCGCGACCTCCCCGCCGCCGCGCAGCCGCGGCGCTGCCGCTGGTGCGACCTGCTGCCGCCGTACGTGCGCGCGGTGCGCTCGGTCTGCTGGGTGCCCGAGGGCGTCGGCGGCGCGGTCGTGCACGCCTTCAAGTACGAGGACTGGCCGGCCGTCGCGCCGGGGATGGCGCGGCGCATGGCGGCGCTCGACTGGCCGCGCGACGTGTGCGACGAGCGTGCGGCGCTCGTGCCCGTGCCGCTCGCGCACGAGCGCGAGCGCGCCCGCGGCTTCAACCAGAGCATGCTCCTTGCGAGTGCGCTCGCGCCGGCGTGGCGCGTCCCCGTGTGGGCCGACGTGCTGCGCCGCACGCGGTCCACCGCGGCGCAGGCGCGGTTGACACCGGCAGACCGTTTGCGCAACGTTGCCGGCGCCTTCGGGGTGGTGGAGTCGGCCCGTCCGAGGCTGCGCGGCACGCACGTCGTGCTGGTGGACGACGTGGTGACCACCGCGTGCACGCTCAACGCCTGCGCCGCCGCGCTCGTCGCCGGCGGCGCGCGCATCGTCAGCTACGTGACCTTCGGCCGGGCACGGTCCTGAGCGGTCGCCCGTCCCGGGTGGCGCGCGCGGGGCCGCTCCGCATGTCCGGCCGTCCGCCTCGACAGGAGATCCACCGCGATGGCCATTCGCGTCGGCATCAACGGCTTCGGCCGCATCGGCCGCCAGGTCCTCCGCGCCGCCAAGCTCCAGGGCGTCGCCGACCTCGACTTCGTCGCCGTCAACGACCTCACGGACACCAAGACGCTCGCGCACCTGTTCAAGTACGACTCGGTGCACCGCACCTTCCAGGGCGACGTCGAGGCGGGCGAGGGGAGCATCACGATCGACGGCGACGAGGTGAAGATCTTCGCCGAGAAGGATCCGGCCAAGCTGCCGTGGAAGGACCTCGGCGTCGACATCGTGCTCGAGTCGACGGGCCGCTTCACCGACGCCGACAAGGCGGGCGCGCACATCCAGGCGGGCGCCAAGAAGGTCATCATCTCCGCGCCGGCCAAGGGCGAGGACCTGACGATCGTGATGGGCGTCAACTCCGACAAGTACGACGCCGCGAAGCACCACATCGTCTCGAACGCGTCGTGCACCACGAACTGCCTCGTGCCGATGGTGAAGGTCGTCAAGGACAGCTTCGGCTTCCGGCACGGCACGATGGTGACGATCCACTCGTACACCAACGACCAGTCGATCCTCGACCTGCCGCACAAGGACCTGCGCCGCGCGCGCGCCG
>CBHYLO010000476.1:0-4105 GCA_966128675.1 uncultured bacterium
CGTCGCCCTCGTTCTTCAGGCGCTTCGTGAGCACGCCCGCGGCGAGCGCCGGCACCTCGACGGTGATCTTGTCCGTCTCGAGCTCGACGAGCGTCTCACCCGCCGTCACCGCGTCGCCCTCGCGCTTCAACCAGCGCGAGATCGTCGCCTCGACGATGGACTCGCCGAGGGGCGGCACCTTGATCGCGATCATGACCGATCCGAAGAGAGCAGAGGAGTGGAGTCGGCGCGCTGGCTCGCGGCCGCGCGGGCCGGTTAGTGTTAGGCCAATATAAACGGGCGGAAACGGCGGAGGACGGAACGGCGGAGGACGAGGACGCGTGAGCCGGAACGGCGTGAGACGATGAGTCGGAGGCCTCGAGCCTGAAGCCGCTCCGCCGTCGTCCGCCCCACCGTCTCACGCCTCACCGTCCTCCGCCGTTCCGTCCTCCGCTTCACCGTCCTCCGCTCTCGTAGATCCTTGCGTGCCCTGACGCTTTCCGCCCACGGCGACCTCGGCCAGCTCGAGTACCGCGACGACCTCCCGGAGCCGACGCCCCCGGGACCGCGCGAGGTCCTCGTCCGGATCGAGGCGGCGGCGCTCAACCACCTCGACCTCTACATGGTCGGCGGGCTGCCGGGGATCACGATCGTCCCGCCGTTCGTGGTCGGGTCGGACGGGGCGGGGATCGTGGAGGCGGTGGGCGCCGAGGTCACGCACGTCCGGCCGGGCGACCGCGTCGCCATCAATCCGGGCACCAGCTGCGGCGTCTGCGAGTACTGCCTGGACGGCGACCAGCCGCTCTGCCCGCGCTACCGGATCTTCGGCGAGCACGTCCCCGGCTTCATGGCCGAGCGGGTGGTCGTGCCGGGGCGCAACGTGCACGCGGTGCCGGACGGCGTCAGCGCCGAGCAGGCCGCGGCCTTCTCGCTGGCGACGCTGACCGCCTGGCGCATGGTCGTCACGCGCGCGCAGGTGCGGCCGGGCGATCAGCTGCTGGTCTGGGGGATCGGGGGCGGGGTGGCGCAGGCGGCGCTCGCGATCGCCAAGCGCATCGGGGCGACGGTCTGGGTCACCAGCGGCAGCGACGACAAGCTGGAGCGCGCGCGGGCGCTCGGCGCCGATCACGTGCTGAACCACCGCACGCAGGACGTGCCGCGCGTGATCCGCGAGGTGACGGGCAAGCGCGGCGTGGACGTCGTGATCGACAGCGTGGGCGAGGCGACCTGGAGCCGCTCGCTGCTGGCGCTCGGCCGCCGCGGACGGCTCGTGACGTGCGGCGGGACGTCCGGCGCCATGGTGCAGACCGACGTTCGCCGCATGTTCTGGAACCAGTGGTCGCTCCTCGGCTCCACGATGGGCACGGACGCCGAGTACGCGACCATCATCGGGGAGCTGCGCGCGGGGCGGCTGCTGCCCGTGATCGACTCCGTGACCCCGCTGGCCGAGGGGCGCCGGGCCTACGAGCGGCTGGCCGGCGGCGAGCAGTTCGGGAAGGTCGTCGTCCGCGTCGCCTGAGGGTCATCCGACCGCCATGTCCGAGCCGAGCGAGCCGACCGAGCCGACCCCGCCCGCGGGGGCCGCGCAGTACACGCCCGAGGAGCAGCAAGCCCTGCGCGCCGCGGTCGCGGAGGGGCGGCCGGCCGTCTGCCCGCGCGACGGCGCGACGCTCACCCGGCGTCCGATCGGCGGCGGCTCGTTCGGGCTGGGCTACGCGCGCCGCCGCGAGTGGCTGATCTGCCCCACCTGCCGGCGGAGCGCGCTGTTCGACGTGCGGCGCGGGACCCGGAACTAGCCGGAACTGGCCGGAACTGCCGCGGCGGGCCGGGCCCGGTAGATTGACCGGCGCGTGACCGCCGTCACCTTCCGTCACGCGCCGCGGCCCGCCGCCAGGCGCGCCGCGCGCCCTCCCTCCCGCCACGACACGCCGCGCATCCCGGCGCTCGCATGGACTTCTTCGCCCGCCTGCAGGAAAGCTTCGCCCAGCTCGGCCTGTTCGTCCCGTCGCTCCTCGGCTCGCTCGTCATCCTGTTCGCCGGCTACCTGCTGGCGAAGCTGGTGGAGAAGGGGACGAGCCGCCTGCTCCGCCGCGTGCGGCTGAACGAGATGCTGGAGCGCGGCGGCGTGCTGCACGCCGTGGAGCGCTCGGGGACGCAGCTCAATCCCGCGCGCGTCATCGCGAACCTGCTGTTCTGGTTCGTGATGTTCGCGGTGATGCTGATCGCGGCGAACGCGCTCGGCTTCCAGTCGCTGGCGAACGTCTTCTCGGAGCTGGTGAGCTACATCCCGAGCGTGATCGCGGCGATCGTGATCATCATCGTCGGGATCGTGCTGGGCGGCTTCGTGGGCGGGCTGATCATGGCGTCGGCGGGCGGCCTGCACGGCGGGCCGACGCTGGCGCGCGTGGGCCGCTGGGGCGTGATCATCCTCGCGGTGTTCATGGCGCTGCAGGAGCTGGGGATCGCGACCGACATCGTGACCACGGCGTTCGCGATCCTGTTCGGCGCCATCGCGCTGGCGGTGGCGCTCTCGTTCGGCCTGGGGAACCGCGAGCTGGCGGGCGAGGTGACGCGCGAGTGGTACGAGCGCTACAAGGCGGAGAAGGACGCGATCGCGCGCGAGGCGGCGGAGGAGGAGGCGGCCGAAGAGGCCGAGGCGCGGGCCGACGAGACGCGGCGCGAGGGCTGAGCGCCGGGCCCGGCGGGCGCCGCCGGCGGCCGGATCGGGGCCGTTGCACGGGGCCGGGAGCCAGTCGCTCCCGGCCCCGCGTGCGTCGGGGACCGGGGCTCCGGGCGCCCTCCCGCTCGTCTGGCTGTAAGTGCGTGCGGTGGCGTCACTTACGGCGGGCGTTTCGGGTTGCGTTCAGGCGTCCGGATGGGTAGATTGGGAGGTTGCCGCGCGGGGCCCCTGAGGCCCCGCGTGCGTCGTCCCCACCGGCCGGACCGCCAGGTAGCTCATGACCGCTCCGAACAATCGCGAACGCATCCTTCCGCGTCTGATCGACGAGGAGATCAAGGAGTCGTTCATCAACTACTCGATGAGCGTCATCGTGTCGCGCGCACTGCCCGACGTGCGCGACGGGCTGAAGCCCGTGCAGCGACGCGTGCTGTACGCGATGAACGAGATCGGCCTCACGCCCGGGCGTCCGTACAAGAAGTCGGCGACGGTGGTGGGCGACGTGCTCGGCAAGTACCACCCGCACGGCGATCAGTCGGTGTACGACGCGCTCGTGCGCATGGTGCAGGACTTCTCGCTGCGCTATCCGCTGGTGGACGGGCAGGGGAACTTCGGCTCGGTGGACGGCGACCCGGCGGCCGCGTACCGCTACACGGAGTCGCGCCTGACGCGCGCGGCGACGGAGATGCTGAACGACATCGACAAGAACACCGTCGATTTCGCGCCCAACTTCGACGACCGCCTGCAGGAGCCCACGGTCCTCCCGGCCGGCATCCCGAACCTGATGGTGAACGGGAGCTCGGGCATCGCGGTCGGCATGGCGACCAACATCCCGCCGCACAACCTGCGCGAGGTCGCCTCGGCGCTCGTCGCGCTGATCGACAATCCGGAGCTCGACGTCTCGGCGATCCGGAAGCACATCAAGGGCCCGGACTTCCCGACCGGCGCGTACATCTACGGCCGCCAGGGGATCCAGGACTACATCGAGACGGGCCGCGGCCGCGTCGTGATGCGCGCGCGCGCCGTGATCGAGGAGAAGGAGTCCTCGAGCAAGTCGCAGATCGTCGTCACGGAGCTGCCGTACCAGGTGAACAAGGCGCGCCTGGTGGAGCAGATCGCGGAGCTGCACCGCGAGCAGAAGGTCGAGGGGATCAGCGCGCTGCGCGACGAGTCGGATCGCGAGGGCATGCGCATCGTGATCGAGCTGAAGCGCGACGCCATCCCGCGCGTGGTGCTGAACCAGCTGTACAAGCACTCGACGATGCAGTCGACGTTCGGCGTCATCATGCTGGCCCTCGTGCCCGACGCGGCGACGGGGCGGCTGGTGCCGAAGGTCATGCCGGTGCGCGACGTCCTGCTGCACTACATCAACCACCGGCACGACGTCATCGTCCGGCGGACGCAGTTCGACCTCGACAAGGCGCTCGAGCGCGAGCACATCCTGGAAGG
>CBHYLO010000477.1:0-4092 GCA_966128675.1 uncultured bacterium
GCGACGTTCCTCGCCACCACGCGGAGCCATCCGCACCTATCAGATCTTCTTCAGATCTCTTCCTTGCGAATGCCGTTGCCGTTCGCCGTTCGGGCCCACCGCGCGCGCCCCGACCGACCGCGCTCCCCGTCCCGTCCGTTCAGGCGAGCTCCGCGACCACCGCCACCAGCCGATCGAGGTCCGCCTCGCTCGTCGGGATCCCGACCGACGCGCGCACCGCGCCGACCGCGTGCCCGCGCAGGCAGTCCGCGAACCGCGCCAGGCTCCACCCCGCGCGCGTCGTCGCCGCCAGGCAGCGCGCGGTCGCGTCGGCCGGGAAGCCGAACGCCGCCTCCGAGGCGCCCGGGTTGCAGAAGCAGCCGCCGCGCACCGACACGCGCGCCGCGCGCGCCCGCGCCTCCACCGCCGCGAACGGGACCGCGTCGCCGCGCGCGTCCAGCACGTTGAACGTCACGGTGCCCCCGCGCTCGCACGCGTCCGCCGGTCCGTACAGGCGCACCAGCGGCGCGCCGTCGCGGTGCGCGAGCGCGCCCAGCGCGGCGACCAGTCGTGCGGTCAGCGCCGCCACGCGCGTCCGGACGCGGTCGAGCCCCACGTCGTCCAGGAAGTCGAGCCCCGCGCCCACGGCGCCGAGCGCGAGGAAGTCGGCCGTGCCGTCCTCGAAGCCGTCGACGCCGCCGCGCAGCAGGTGCGTGCCGTGCTGCACCGACACGTACTCCACCGTCCCGCCCGCGAACCACGGCCGCCGAAGCGCCGCCAGCGCGTCGTGCCGCGCGACCAGCGCGCCGACGCCGGTGGGGTAGCCGAACATCTTGTAGAAGGAGAGCGCGACGAAGTCCGCCGGCACCGCGCGCAGCGAGAGGGGGCTCGTCGGCACCCACGCGGCCGCGTCCAGCAGCACCGCGTAGCCCAGCGCCCGTGCCGCGCGCACGAGCGCGAGCGGGTGCCGCGCGCCCGAGAAGTTGGACTGCGCGGGAAACGCGAGCAGCCCCTGCCCCGCGTGCGTCGCCCGCAGCGCGCGCAGCGACGCCTCCGGATGCGCCAGCCGTAGCTGCGCGTCGAGCGGCAGCACGTGCACCGTGGCGCCCGCGCGGCGCGCGTACTCGCGCAGCCCGTTCACCGAGTTGTGGTTGTCGGCCGAGAGCACGAGCGGCGCCTCGCGCCCGAACGCGTACGCCTCGCCCACCAGCCGCAGCGCGCCGGTCGCGTTCGGCGTGAAGACGACGCCGTACTCCGACGGATCGGCATCGAGGAAGCGCAGCACGCGCGCCCGCGCCGCGGCCATGAGCGCGGAGCTGGCGAGCGACGCCGGGCTCTCCGCGTGCGGGTTGCCGAGCACCGCGCCGCGCAGCAGCTCGGCGTGCGCGGTCACCAGCGACTCGGGATAGAGCGCGCTGCCCGTGTAGTCGAGGTACGCGTGGGAATCGGCGTCCAGCCGCGCGAACTCGCGCGCCCGCAGCGCCGCGAAGTCCAGGTCCGCGTCGAGCGCGCGCGCGGGCGTGCGCCGCAGCGTCTCGCTCAGCATCCGCGCCTCCGCATGCGCGCGACGGCACCGCTCGCGGGAGCGAGCGTTGCACCGGGCTCCGGCACCGCGCCCGCGCGCGGCACGCCGCCGAAGTAGCGGCTCAGCGCGGCGACGTCCGCGTCGGCGTTCACGGGGCCCATCACCTGCTCCATCCAGTCGAGCAGCCCGCCGCGCAGGAAGTACACGCGCGGGTGGCCGGCCGCGCGCAGCAGCACCCACGCCTGGGCCGCGTGCGCGCCGCCCTCGCTGTAGAGCACGAGCGTCTCGCGCGCGTCCGGCCGCAGCGCCGCCACCTCCGCCATCCCCAGCCGCTCGGCGCTCGGGATGTGGTAGGCCGTGTACTCGGAGTCCGCGCGCACGTCGATCACGCGGAGCCCGTCCTTCCGCTCGCGGATCCACCGCGCCAGCTCGACGGCCGTGACGTGGTCCGCCTCGCGGTCGATCTCGCGCGCGAGCGCCGCGACGTCGACGGCGCTGCCGCGCGGCGCGGGAGTCGGGCTGCCCGCGAACGCCGCGCCGACGGCGAGCACCGCGGCCACGATGGCGAGGATGCGCGCGGTCGTCATGCGGCGCTCCGCGCGGCGCGCGCCCGCTCGATGCGGCCCGCGACCACGAAGCCCGCGAGCGCCAGCGCGACGACCACCAGCACCGCCGCGCCCTGCGACGCGCCGAGCCGCGCGGGGAGCGTGTCGACGCCGCGCGCGGTGCTGGCGAAGAAGCCGGCGAACGCCGGGATCGCGGCGCCCGCCAGCAGCACGCCGCCGAGGAAGCCCGCGACGACCGCGAGGCCGTCGCCGCGGCCGGTCGCCGCGCTCACGCACGCCGTGCCGGGACACAGCCCCGCCGTCGCCATCCCGACGCCGAACAGCGCGCCGCCCGCGAGCTGCGGCAGCAGCCACGTCTCCGGCACGTGCACCAGCGACAGGTCGAGCCAGCCGAGGCGCGACAGCCAGAACGCGCCGAGCATCGCCGTCACGATGGCGCTGAACATCACCTTGAAGACGGCGAGGTCGGTGAGGTAGAACTGCGCGACCAGCTTGCGCGCGCTGCCCAGCCCCGCGCGCTCCAGGCACCAGCCGAACGCGATGCCGACCAGCAGCGCGGCCGCGAGCGCGCCCGTCGCGCTCAGCGCACCGGTCTCGGTCAACGGCGCGCTCATGTCCACACCCGCCGCAGCGCCCACGCCGCGCCGTACGCCGTCGCGAACGCCGCGCCGACGAAGATCCAGCTGCCGACGCTCAGCAACGCGCCGCCGGTGAGCGCCTGGCCGCTGGTACAGCCGCGCGCGAGCACCGCGCCCGCGCCCATCACCGCGCCGCCGGCGACGGCGAGCGAGACGCGCTCCGCGATCGACGCGCGCGGCCCGCGGTCCACCGCGAGGCGCAGCCGCCCCGCCAGCGCCGCCGACGCGAACCCGCCGAGCATCACGCCGAGGACCTCGACCACCAGCCAGTCGCGCAGCAGCCCGCCTGCGTCCAGGTGGTCGGCGAAGAAGGCGTTGGCGCGCGCGGCCGCGGGCGACGCGGCGTCCACCAGCGTCGCCGCGGCGGTGGCGAAGGCACCCGACGCGCCCAGCCCGCGCCCCACCAGCACGAACGCGGCGAGCAGCACGAGCCCGAGGCCGACGCCGGTCAGATACGGATCCGCGTACGGACGCGGCGCGCGCGCGCTCACGGCTTCCCGCGCCCGCCGGCGTGCGCGGCCGGGTTCTCGACCGGCAGCTCGGGGCGGCGGCCCCACTCCTGGTACGAGCCGTCGAACAGCCGCACCGGGTTGCCCAGCGTGCGCGCCGCGAACAGCACCGCGGTGGCCTGCTGCCCGATGTGGCAGTACGCCACCACCGTGTCGCGCGGCCCCACGCCCGCCGCGCGGAAGAGCGCCGTCAGCTCCTCGGCGCTGCGCAGCCGCAGGCGGTCGTCGGTGACCTGCGTGAACGGCAGGCTGCGCGCGCCGGCGACGTGGCCGCGCCGCACGTCGTTCCCCTCGACGCCGTCGTAGAACACCGCCGCCCGCGCGTCGATGACGCGGCTGCCGGGCGCGTTCACGTGCGCCTTCACGTACTCGGCGTCCACCACCAGCGGCCGCGTGCGCAGCGGCGACAGCTTCCCCACGGTGCGCGCCGGCACGTCGGCCGTCGTCGGATGGCCGGCCGCCGACCACCCCGTCATGCCGCCGTCCAGCAGCGACGTGCGCGCGCCGAGCCCCGCATGGTCGAGCGTGAAGACGATGCGCGTCGCGGGCGAGACCCAATCGTTGCCGTAGTACACGACCACGCGCGACCGGTCCGAGATGCCGAGCGCCTCCAGCTGCGCGCGGAGCGAGTCGGGCGAGGGGAGCTCCAGCATCAGCCCCTTCGCGTGGTCGTTGCTCGACACGGAGACGTCGCGCATCGACACGTAGCGCGCGCCGGGCAGGTGCGCGCGGTCGTACTCCGCCCTGTCGCCGACGTGCAGCAGCACGAGGTCGGGATCCCTCAGGTGCTCGGCCAGCCACGCGGGCGTCACGAGCAGGGCGGCGCGCGAGTCGGCCTGCGGCTGGCGAGCGATCGCCCGGTCGGTCGAGCGGTC
>CBHYLO010000478.1:0-4075 GCA_966128675.1 uncultured bacterium
TACGGTATCAACCCTCAGTGGGCGCCCCTGTGCTCCACCGCGGAGGGCGGGCTGGGTACAGCGTCGCTACGCCCCGATCCCCCCCCCCCCACGCCCGCAGCCGTGCTGCTACGGCCGGTCCTTGAACCGGTCGTTGAGGTCCGTGTGCTTGCTCTCCAGCGGCACCAGGCGGCCGTCGATGAAGAGGTGCTTCGTCTGCGTCTTGGCCTCCAGCAGGTCGCCGTCGGTGACGACGAGGTTCGCCGCCTTCCCGACCTCGATCGAGCCGAGGCGGCTGCCGACGCCGAGGATCTGCGCGGGCCAGAGCGTGACCGACTTCAGCGCGTCGGCCTTCGAGAGCCCGAACGCCGCCGCCATGCCCGCCGTGTAGGGGAGGTTGCGCGCCTCCGCGCCCTGGTCGCCCGACGTGATCGCGAACCGCACGCCCGCCGCGGCCAGCTTCGCCGGCGCCCCGAAGTTCACGTCGTACGGGTCGTCCTCGCGCGACGGCAGGTCCATGACGCTGCTCAGCAGCACCGGCACGTCCTTCTGCTTCAGCAGCGCCGCCACCTGCCACGCGTCGCGCCCGCCGACGATGATCGGCTTGAGCTTCATCTCGTCGGCGAAGGCGAGCGCCTCGCGGATGTCGGCCGCGCGGTCGGCGATGAACAGCACCGGCATCTGCCCGCGCGCCGCCGCCACGAGCGACGCCAGCACGACGTCCTGCTTGGGGCGCGGCAGCGAGCGGTCCTTCGCGTAGGCGTCCTGCACGTTCTGGTACGCGTCGGCGTCGCGCAGCATCGCGCGCAGGCTGTCGAGCTGGCGCGTGCGCGTGCGCGCGACGTCCTGCTGGTTGCCCGCCGCCTGGAACGCGAAGCCGCCGCCGAAGCGCCCGCCGCCGAAGCCCGAGCGCGGCAGCTCGATCACCAGCCCGGCGCGCTGCACGACGTTCATCTCGGGCACCGTGGAGCCGGCGAGGTTGAGCAGCGCCGCCTGCCCCGCGATCACGCCGCCGCTGGGGCGCGTGAGCACGTGCGTGATGCCCACCACGCGCGTGACGCCGATGTGCGCGCTCTGCGGGTTGACGCCGTAGTACGCCTGCGCGTTCGGGTTGAACGTGCCGACCTCGCTCGCGTCGACCGTCGCCGGCGCGCCCTGCGGGATCTCCGAGAGGCCGAGCGACGTGCCCGAGTCCATCATGCCGGGATAGACCGTGAGGCCCGCGCCGTCGATGACGGTCGCGCCGGACGGCACCGCGGCGTCGGCGCCGACGGCGGTGATCTTCCCGCCGCTGACGACGACGGTGCCGCTGGCGATCTCGGGGCCCGAGACGGTGACGATGCGCGCGCCGCGGATCGCGAACGTGCCCTGCGGCCCGGGCGGCGGGTTGTACGAGCCGAGCTGCGCGGAGAGCGCCGCGGGCGCGAGGACGGCGGCCGCCACGAGCAGCGCGGCCGACGACGTGTGGAGGCGCGGCATCAGCGCTGGTCCTCGTTCGGGATGAAGGGCTGGGCGGGGCGCTGCTGGCGCGCGGGCGTCTGCTGCTCGGCGCGCTCCAGCTGCTGGCGCTCGCGCACCTTGGCGTCGCGCTCGGCGAGGTCCTTCTGGCGGTCGAAGAACAGCTCCCCGTCGATGAAGGTCTTGTCGACGTTGGCGTAGACGCTGAGCGGGTGCGCGCTCCAGAGGGCGACGTCGGCGTCCTTGCCGACCTCGATCGAGCCGACGCGGTCCTGCACGCCGAGCTGGATCGCGCCGTTGTACGTGATCGTCTTCAGCGCCTCCTCCTCCGTCAGCCCGCCGTACTTCATGAGCTTCGCGGCGTCGATGTTGAGGCGGCGCACGCGCTCGTCGGAGTCGGAGTTGATCGTCGTCACGACGCCCTTCCGCGTCAGGATGGCGACGTTGTACGGGATCGCGTCGTACGCCTCGATCTTGTACGACCAGCTGTCGGCGAACGTCGACAGGCCCGCGCCGTGCTTGGCGATCTCGGAGGCGATCTTGTAGCCCTCCAGGCCGTGCTGCAGCGTCTTGACCTTGAACCCGAACTCGTCGGCGAGGTTGAGCAGCATCAGCATCTCGTCGCCGCGGTACGAGTGCGCGTGCACGAGGCGCTTGCCCTCAAGCACCTCGACCAGCGGCTCGAGCTCGAGGTCGCGGCGCGGCGCGACGCCCTTGCTGCCGCCGCGGCGGAAGTCGTCCCACGACGCCTTGTAGTCGCGGGCGCGCGTGAACGCGTCGCGCAGCACCTCCTCCTGGCCCATGCGCGACGTCGGGTAGCGCGCCGGCGGCCCGCCGGGGAGCGACTGGCGGCTCTTGCGCGTGACGTTCTCGCCGAGCGCGAACTTGATCCCCGGCGGCGCGCCCGGGAACACCATCTCGTCGGCCTCGCGGCCGTACTTCAGCTTCACGGTCGCGTTCTGCCCGCCGATCGTGTTGGCCGAGCCGTGCAGGATGTTGATCGTCGTCACGCCGCCGGCCAGCGCGCGGTAGACGTTGATCGCCGTCGGGTTCAGCACGTCCGTGATGCGCACCATCGACGTCACCGAGAGCGAGCCCTCGTTGATGGCGTCGCTCATCATGTGCGAGTGCGGGTCGATGATGCCCGGCATCAGGAACTTGCCCGTCGCGTCGACGACGGTGGCGCCCGCGGGCGCCTGCAGGTTCTGCCCGACGCGCGCGATCTTGCCGTTCTGCAGCAGGACGTCGGTGTTCTGGAGCGTCCCCTTCGTGACGGTGAGGACGGTGGCGTTCTTGATCAGCGTCGCGCCCCTGGACGCGACGGGCGCCGCCTGCGCGGCGAGCAGCGCCGGGGCGAGGGCCGCCAGCGCGGCGAGGGTGCGCGGCAGGATCGGAGTCATGGAGAGTCGCATGGCGGTCAGTCCTGCGGCGGCGTGGTGGGACGCGGGCGCTGCCCGCCGGGGGTGCCGGCGCCGCCGTTCGGCGGGCCGCCGCGGCCCGGGCGCGTGCCGTTGAAGGTGCCCGGCTCGTGGCCGACGATCGTCACGCGGCCGCGGAGGGCGTTGCCCTCGAGCGTGCCCGTGAACGTCGCCTCCTCGGTCCCCTCCTTGAGCGTGATCGGCGCGGTGAAGCGCAGCGCGCCGTCGGCGCCGATGGAGCCGTTCGTCAGCTCCGCGGTCCCGAGGTCACCCTGCATCTGGCCGAGCAGGCGCTCGCCCTCCTGGCGCAGCGTGAAGGTGACGGCGTGGCTCTGGTTGTCGAGCGCCACGGTCGCCGTCCACGCGCCGGCCGCGGTCGCGGCGCCCTCGGTGGGCGTCGTCGCGCGCACGGTCACCGGCTTCCCGTCGATGAAGAGCTGCGCGACGCGCGCGCCGCTCGTGCCCAGCGCGCCGCGCATCAGCGTCAGGTTCGCGATCTTGCCGACCTCGATGCTCCCCAGGCGGTCGTCGACGCCGAGGATCTGCGCCGGCGCCAGTGTCAGCGCGCGCGCGGCCTGGTCGGCCGTCAGCCCCGCCTCCACCGCCTTGTTGACGTTGGCGAGGAACTCGGTGCCGTTCGCGAGGCCGCCCGACTGCAGCGCGAAGCGCACGCCCGCCTGCGCCAGCCGCGACGCCACGCGCGGCGCCTCGGCGCGCTCGCGCAGCACGCGCAGCGGCTCCGGGTCGGCGTCGGCGCTCTGCGTCGTCGGGCGCTTCGGGAAGTTCGCCGACAGCAGCACCGGCACGTTCTCCGCCTTCAGGCGATCGGCCACCAGGTGCGCCTCGGCGCCGCCGGCGATGATCGCGCGCAGGTTGAACTCCTTGGCCAGGTCCAGCGCGCGCTCGATCTCGCGCTTGCTGTCGGCGCGCATCACGACCGGCTGCGTGCGCGCCAGCACCGGCTGCAGCGCGTCCATCGCCGCGTCGAACGTCGGGCGGTTCAGGCCGCGCGGGTTGCGCGCGTAGGCCGCCTGCTCGTCGCGGTAGTGCTGCGCGTCCAGCAGCATCTGCCGCAGCGCGCTGAACACGCCGAGCAGCGAGTTGGGATAGCCGCCGCCGCGCACGGGCGTGAAGCCGACGTGCTGCGCGACGGGCGCCTTCACCACCAGCGCCGACGCGTCGTCGCCGAGCGTGATGAGCGCGCTCTGGCCCTGCAGGAT
>CBHYLO010000479.1:0-4070 GCA_966128675.1 uncultured bacterium
CCTTCGAACGCGGCGCGCAGGGCGCCCTCGTTCTGGGCCGCCGCGCCGCGCGGCAACGCCGCCAGCGCGAGCGCCGCGCCGATCACGACGCGCCAGGTCATCGGTCGCATGGAGACTGCTCCGTTGGAGGTAGGTGGGACGCGCGAATATAGTGCCGACGTCCCAGTGCTGCGTGTCCTGCTTCCGTGCCCTCGGCGTCCGACGTCGCGGTCGGCGTGCACGAACTACTCGTGGGGGCTACGGATGCTCCGGATCGGAACGGATGAGACGGATCGCTCCGCGTGGCGGCGACGCTCCGTGCGCTCCGTGGAACGATCCGAATGATCCGTCTCATCCGGAGCATCCGTAGTCGAAAGCGTAGTTCGTGTTCGGGAGGTGCGACGTCGGCGGCCGAGGGCACGGAGCGGATCCGCAGCCCGCAGCCCGCAGCGTCACTCCCCGAGCACCGCCCGCGCCGCCTCCGCCGACGTCACCACTTCCACGACCTCGAACTCCACCAGGTCCGTCCAGCGCGCGATCCACGCGTCGAGCAGCGCGCGGTCGTCGCACTCCATCACCTGGTAGCAGCGCGCGAGGTCGGCCGTCACCCAGCTCGCGACGTAGCGCAGGCCGTCGGGCGCGAGGCGGCCCTGGTCGCGGAAGCGCTGGTACACGGGCGCGGGATCGCCGCCGCGGAAGTGCTCGATCACGAGGTAGAGCATCGCCGCAGCAGCGCGTACAGGCCATCCGGGTAGAGCGGCGGGCCGCCCGGCGCGAACGTCTCCAGCGGCAGCCACTGCGCGACGAAGGTGAGCCCGTTCGACTCCTCGCCGACGAGCGTCGCGCGCGCGTAGAGCGACGGGTCGGCGAGCCGCGCGTCGAACACGAACACGATCTCGTGCCCCGGCGTCCCGTCGTACGTGAACACGTTCTCCAGCACGCCGAGCAGGCGCACGTCCTCGACGGCGACGCCGATCTCCTCGCGCAGCTCGCGCACGACGGCGTCCGCCGCGTACTCGCCGAACTCGATCTCGCCGCCGAGCGGGCCGTAGTACCGCTCGCGCTTCACGGTGTCGACCGCTGCGTTGACGAGGATGCGGTCGCCGTGGCGGCAGACGCAGACGGCCTTGGGGCGCACGCGCCGGCCCGTCACGCCAGCAGCGCCTCCACCGCCGCGATCGCCACCCGCGCCGCGCGCCCGTCCGCGTCGTGCGCGGGATCGTACGCCGAGAGCGTCAGCGCCGCCGGCCGCGCCCGCGCGCCGAGCGCGCCGCAGAACCGCACGAGCGCGTCGGCGCGCACGCCGTCGGGCGCCGCGTACTGGTTCGCGCGGCCGTCGCGCGGGTCCAGCACGTCGAGGTCGAGGTGCAGGTGGCGCGGGCCGGGCAGCGCGCGCGCCGCGTCGTCGGCGAGCGGCGCGTCGATCGCCGACGCCGGCACCCGGCGGATGGGCGACGCGCGCAGCGCCTCCGCCTCCCGCGCATCGAGGTCGCGCGCGCCCAGCAGCCAGACGCGCGACGGATCGACGGGCGTGAAGCCGGGAACGGCGCCCGCCATGCCGCGCCAGCAGGCGCCCGTGAGCGTCGCCAGCGCCATCCCGTCGAGGAAGCCGCCGACGGTCGTCTCGGGCGTGTTGTAGTCGCCGTGCGCGTCGCACCACAGCACGCTCGGTGCCTCGTCCAGCCCCGCGGCGACGCCGACGGACGTCATGCAGTTGCCGGCGAGCACGATCGGGAAGCGGCCGGCCGCGCGCGCGCCGCGCACGGCGTCGGCCACGGCGCTCGCCAGCGCGAACGCGGTCGCGATCTCCGCGCGCCACGCGTCGGCCGGCGGATCGATGACCGCCTGCGACACGTCGTGGCCGCGTCGCGCGAGCGCGTCGGCGAGGCCCGCGCGCACCAGCGCCTCCGGGCCCGCGCCCATGCGCGCGCCACGCCGCGCCGAGTCGTACGGGACCAGCAGCAGCGCGACGCTCACGCGACGCTCACGCGGCGGCGCGCGGCTCGCCCGCGGCGATCAGCAGCAGCACGCCCGGCACGACGAAGATCAGGAAGAAGGGGTTCAGGTCGCCGGTGACGAGCGCGTAGGCGCCGAACAGCGCGTACGCGGCGGCGAACGCGCGCAGCGCGTGCAGCGCCACCGCGCGCCCGCGCAGCCGCTGCGCGAACGACCAGAGCGTCACGAGCCCCAGCGTCAGGATCATCGCGCCGCCGAAGTGCCAGCCGATGCGCAGGCCGGCGATCAGGTCGGGCGGCGTGTCGGCGGCGACGAGCGCGGCGTGCAGGCCGGGCCAGCCCATGAGCGAGTGCATCGCGCTGCTGACCACGAGCACGACGCCCACGGCGAGACCGAGGACGGGACGGAGGCGGGACATGGGGGCGCGGAGGCGGGGACGTGCTGGGAGCGTAGGATGGTGCGCCCGACGGGGCCACGCCACCCGCCCCGATGTGCGGAGGTTGTGGAGCGGGCGCGGCGAGCGGACCTTGTCGGCAGGGTGGCACGGACTCCGGACGGGAGCGGCGCATGGACGACCTGCGGCACGAGGTGCGAGACGACCTGCGCGGCGAGCGGCCGCGCGGCGCGGGCGGCACGCCCGGCGGCATCGGCGAGTTCCTGCTCGGCGCGGCGCTGGTGGTGGCCGGCGGGTGGCTGCTCACCAACCAGGTGACCGTCAGCAGCGGCTACTGGCAGCTGTGGGGGCACAGCGCGTTCGGGATGTCGCTCATCCCGCTGCTGCTCGGCATCGGGCTGCTGTTCTTCGACGGCCGCTCGGCGTGGGGCTGGCTGCTGACGGCGGCGGGCGCGGTGATCATCGTGACGGGGATCATCGTCAACCTGCAGGTCTACTTCCGCCCGACGAGCCTCTTCAACACGCTGCTCATGCTCGGCCTGCTGGCGGCGGGCGTGGGGCTGGTCGCGCGGTCGCTACGCGCGCACTAGGCTCGGCGCGCCGGGCACGGGTCGGGGAACGGGGGTTCGGATGCTCCGGATCAGGGACGGATCCTCCGGATCGCTCCCTGGGGCGGCGACGTCCCGTGTCCGACGAGGCGCGATCCGGAGGATCCGGCGGCATCCGGAGCATCCGCATCCCCCGGTTCGCCGACGCCGGCCACGCGCGACACCGGCCGCCGAGGCACGGAGCAGGATCCGCAGCCCGCAGGCCGCAGTCGTTCAGGGTCCTGACGTGCGTCACCCGAGCTCGTACCGCCACGCGCTCCACGGCCGGTAGTCGCGCTGCCCGCCGATCGCCCGCCAGCCGTCGGCGCGCAGCGTGTCGTGCAGCAGCCCGCGGAAGACGCCGTGCGTCACCGCGACGACGGGCGCCGCCGCGTCCGCGCCCGCCAGCCCGGCGAGCCACGTCGCCGCCTCCGCCGCCCGCGCCCGCTCGGCCGGGGAGGCGTCGGTGCCGCGCGCCAGCGCCGCGAGCCACGCCGCGTGGATCACCATGCCCCACGCCGTCAGCGGCAGCCGCAGGCCGAGCGCCGCCGGCACCGCGAGCGCGGACTCACGCAGCAGCGGCGACTCGAGCACCGCGCGTCCGTCGGCCAGGCGCGCGGCGGAGGCGCGGGCGCGCGGCAGGTCGCTGCAGGCGAGGCGCGCGCCGTCCACGCACGCGCGCCGCAGCGACGCGGGCGGCGCGTCGTCCGCGATGCCGGCCGCGTCGTAGGCCGTGCGCCACGCGTGCACGCCCGCGGCGTCGATCCACCCGCCGCCGTGCACGTGCGCCGAGCGGCCGTGGCGCACGAGGAGGAGGCGCGGCAGGTCGCTCACGCGCGCGCGAGGTGCGCGTCCACGAACGCCGCCACGTCGTCGAGCGAGGCGCGCGCGTCGCGCAGCCAGGGCGACAGCAGCTGCCAGCCGTGGAACGCGTCCTCGAACGCGACCAGCCGGCTCGCGCCGCCGGCGGCGATCGCGCCGTCGTGCACGCGGCGCGCGTCGACCCGCAGCCGCAAGCGCGCGCCCACGTGCAGCAAGAGCGGGGGCAGGCCGTGCAGCGGCGCGAGCGCCGGCGACGCGGCCGGGTCGCGCGGCGACGCGGCGCCCAGGTACACGGCCGCGAAGTCGGGGATGTTGGCCGGGCGGAACATGTC
>CBHYLO010000480.1:0-4017 GCA_966128675.1 uncultured bacterium
GCGGAGGACGGAACGGCGGAGGACGGAACGGCGGAGGACGGAACGGCGGAGGACGATGGGGCGTGAAACGAGAGGGCGGACCTCTCGGCTGCACGCTCGAAGCCCAGGGGTCCGCCTTTCCGTTTCACGCCGTTCCGTCCTCCGCTTCTCCGGCCTCCGCCTCATCGTCCTCCGCCGTTCTAAGCGTCGGGTTAAGCGCGCCCGCCGAGGTTCCCAGCGTCCCCGCCACGCTCCCCTCCCGCCGCGCCGCCCGTGTTCGCCGTCGAGACCACGCTCGTCCTCCCCCAGCCCGCCCCGACGATCTTCGCGGTCGCCAGCGCCCTCGCCCAGGCGCCGCGCTGGCGCGCCGGCGTGATGGCGGTCGCGGAGGCGGCCGTCGGCCCCGCCGAGGGGACCGTGCTCGCCTTCCGCGCGCTCGGCGGCCGGTACGCCCTCGCCACCCGCGTCCTCGCCTGCGAGCCGCCGCGCCACGTCTCCTGGCGCAGCCGCGGCGCCGCGTTCGTGCTCGACGTCGCGCTGTCGCTGGAGGACGCGCGCGAGGGGACGCGCGTGACCTACCACTGCGCCCTGTCGCTGATCGGCGACGACGTGCTCCCCAGCGGGCACGCGACCGCGCTCCGCCGCCTGCTCGTGCGCCGCGCGCCGCGCGACCTGGAGCGCCTGAGCGGGCTGGTGGCCGACCTCGCGCCGGTGGCCGCCACGGTCTGAGGCGACCGCCCGCCGCGACGGTTTGACGACGGCGCGCGCCTCGCCAGATTGCGGGCGCGCGACGCCGGGCGACGCGCCCCGGGCGGCACGGGCCACCGGGCCCCCCGTGCCACCGCCCCGCCGTGTCGTCCCTCCTGAGCGCCGCCGACGCCCCGCCCACGGCGCCCGCCCTGCCCACCAACGTCCCGCGCGCCCTCTCGACCTTCGTCGGGCGCGCGCGCGAGCAGCGCGACCTGCGCGAGGCCATCGCCCGCGGACGCCTCGTCACCATCACGGGCCCCGGCGGCTCCGGGAAGACGCGCCTCGCGCGCGAGCTGGCCGACGCGCTGGCCCACGGCGCCGACGACGCCGCCGCGCGCTTCGCCGACGGCGTCTGGTGGGTGGACCTCGCGCCGCTCGCCGACGGCACCGACGTCGCCCCCGCCATCGCCGCCGTCCTGCAGGTCAACGCCGCGCCCGGCCGCGATCTGCTGACCGTGCTCGCGGGCGCGCTCCAGACGCGGCGCGCGCTGCTGGTGCTCGACAACTGCGAGCACGTCGTCGACGCCTGCGCCGCCGCCGTCGAGGCGCTGCTGCGCGCCGCGCCCGGCCTCACCGTGCTCGCCACCAGCCGCGAGGCGCTGGCCGTCGAGGGCGAGGTGGCGTGGCTCGCGCCGCCGCTCGCGCACCCGGGGCTCGCCACGCTGGCCGCCGTCGCGCGCGCCCAGGGCGGCCCGACCGCCGCCTCGCTGGCCGAGTACGACGCGGTGCGCCTGTTCGTGGACCGCGCGCGCGCGACGCTCCCCGCGTTCGCGCTCACCGACCGGAACGCCGCCGCCGTCGCCGACATCTGCGCGCGGCTCGACGGCCTGCCGCTGGCGCTGGAGCTGGCCGCCGCCTCCGTGGGCACGCTCGGCGTCGAGGTGCTGGCGGAGCGCCTGGACGACGCGTTCACCGTGCTCACGCGCGGGCGCCGCACCGCGCCGTCGCGCCAGCGCACGCTGCGCGCGCTGCTCGACTGGAGCTACGCGCTCCTCGGCGACGACGAGCGGCGGCTGCTGCGGCGGCTCTCCGTGTTCCGCGCCGGCTTCACGCTGGAGGCGGTCGAGGCGGTGTGCGGCGAGGACGAGTTCGCGCCCGACGAGGAGGACCCCGCTGCGCTGCTCGTCACCGGCACGCACTCGATCGCCGTCGTGCGGCTGGTGGCGGCGCTCGGCCGGCTGGTGGAGCTGTCGCTGCTGGACGTGCGCGAGGAGGGCGGCGAGGTCCGCTACCGCCTGCTGGAGACCGTGCGGCAGTACGGGGCGGCGCTGCTGCGCGGCACCGACGACGCGCCGCTCGTGCGCGCGCGGCACGCGCGCTGGGTGGCGCGCCTGGCGATGGCCGTCGAGCCGACCTTCTGGAGCCCGGCGCGCGGCGGCACCGTCGAGCGCCTGCGCCTCGACCTCGACGACATCCGCGCCGCGCTGGCGTGGAGCACCGGCCCGCAGGGCGACGTCGGCACGGCGCTCCGCATCGGCGGCGCGCTGGCGTGGTTCTTCATCTCGGCCGGCATCCCGTGGGAGGAGGCGCGCGGCTGGACCGCGCAGCTGATCGCCGCCGTCGACCGCGAGGGGATCCCCGACGCCGAGCGCCCGCTGGCGGAGCGCGCGTGGCTCGGCGCGTTCTTCTACGGGAGCTCGGGGCTCGCGTACTTCGCCGGCGAGCCCGATCGCATGCTGGCCGACGTGGCGCGCGCGCTCGCCGTGTGGGAGACCGTCGCGCGCGCGCCGGGGCTGGCGCCCGTGCGCCGCACGCAGCTCGGGCGCGGCCGCACGATCATGCGGCAGATCGCGGGGCTCGCGCACGGCATGCAGGGCGACCTGCCGGCCGCGATCCGCGAGATGGACGCCTCGGTCGCGATCGCCGAGGCGCTGGACGAGCCGTGGCTGGCGGCGGTGATGCGCATGCGGCGCGCGCTGATCTGCGTGCGCGGCGGCGCGCTGCCGCAGGCCGCGGCCGACTACACCGCCGCGCGCGCGGCGCTCATCGCCGTCGGCGAGCGCTGGTTCCTCTCGCTCTGCGTGCAGGGGATGGCGGAGACGGAGCTCGCGCTCGGCGACCTCGCGGCGGCGGTGCGCCACGCGCGCGAGAGCGCGGCCGTGCTGCGCGAGGAGCCCGACCTCTGGTTCCTCTCGCGGTCGCTCGACACGCTCGCCATCATCGCCGCGGCGACCTGCCCCGACGGCGCGCTGCCGCGCGCGCGCGCGACGACGGCGGCGCGTCTGCTCGGTGCCGCCACCGGGCTGCGCGCGCGCTGCGGCGCGACGGTCATCGGCCACGACCGCGAGCGCCACACGGAGGTCGTGCGCGTGGTGCGCGCGTCGCTCGCGCCCGAGGCGTACGACGCCGCCGTCGCCGCCGGCGAGGCGCTGTCGATCGACGACGCGTTCGCGCTCGCGGCGCAGGCGGACGTGCTGGACGACGGCGCGCTCGCGACGCCGGCGCCCGGCGCCACGCAGTACTCGATCGCCCGCCCGCCCGCGAGCGCCGCCGCGCCCGCGCTCGCGGTGCGCGTGCTCGGCCCGCTGGCGATCGCGCGCGACGGCGACGCGCTGCCGCCCGACGCGCTGCCCACGGGCAAGGCGCGCGAGCTGCTGCTCTTCCTGCTGCTGGTGCCGCGCGCGAGCAAGGAGCAGATCGGCCTCGCGCTGTGGCCCGACGCATCGGCGGCGCAGGTGCGCAACAACTTCCACGTCACGCTCCACCACCTGCGCCGCGCGCTGGGCGACCGGCGGTGGATCGTATTCGACGAGGAGGGCTACCGGCTGGAGCGCGCGCCGTCGGCCGACGCGCGGCTGGACGCGGACGTCGACGACGTGCTGGCGACGGCGGACGCGCTGCGCCGCGCGGCGCGCCGGCAGTCGCCGCTCGCGCCCGACGCGCTGGACGCCGCCCGCACGGCGCTCACGCGCCCGCAGGGCGAGCTGGCCGAGGGCGTGGCCGCGGGCGACTGGCTGCTGGAGCACCAGGACCGCGTGCGCGCCGCGTGGGCCGACGCGATGCACGCGCTGGCGCAGCAGCTGGCCACGGCCGGCCGCCACGACGACGCGGCCGAGACGCTGGAGGCGCTGCTGGCGCGCGACCCGCTGCGCGAGGCCGCGCACCGCGACCTGATGCGCGCCCACGCGGCGCGCGGCGAGCCGGCGCGCGCGCTGCGGCACTACGATGCCATGACCGCGCTCTTGAAACGCGAGGTCGGCGCGGCGCCGGCACGCGAGACGGCGGCGCTGGCGGCGACGATCCGGCAGGCGCATTAGGGCGGAGTACGGAACGGCGGAAGTCGGAACC